>JANXDK010000021.1 GCA_025059435.1 Thermoproteota archaeon | reverse complement strand
TCGATGAATCTACCAGTTTCGTGAATAAATCAGCGTCATTTAGGTTGCTTGTTATTATAGCGTCCGAATGCTTTGAACCGTACTTGTTTATGTGATTTATCGCTTCTTCAACATTGTCGACGATCTTTACTGCAAGTGTTAAATCCATGTACTCCTCGTACCAATCTTCTTCAGTTGCTTCGAGCAGGGTTGGAATTATCTTCCTACTCTTCTCGCAACCTTTTATTACAACATTATACTCTTTCAAGACTCTTACGAGCTGAGGAAGGTATTCTCCAGCGATTTTACTGTGTATTAATACTTTCCTTACTGCATTGCATACTGCCGGCCTTTGAACCTTAGCGTTGACTATTATCTTATTCGCCATCTCGAAATCAGCATCCCAGTTGACGAAGATGTGACAGTTTCCTGCTCCGGTTTCGATAACAGGTATGAGTGAATTCTCCCTGACGAACCTGATGAACTGTGCGCTGCCACGTGGTATTATAACGTCTATGTACCTATCCTGCTTAAGCAAAGTCTTGACAAGCTCCCTACTAGGATTCTCTATGAGTTGTATTGCATCAGGGTCGATTAACCCCTCTACGGCCTCACGCATCAGCCTCACAAGAAAACTATTGGAGTTTAAAGCCTCAGAACCGCCTCTAAGTACAACTGCATTACCGGCCTTTAAAGCGAGGCCCGTAATATCCACTGTCACATTGGGTCTCGCCTCATATATTACTCCTATAACGCCTAAGGGAACTCGGGTCTTCCTTATCTCTAAGCCGTGCCTAGTCCTCCAACCTTCAACGATTTCACCAACGGGATCGGGAAGTGAAACTACCTGACGTAATCCTTCAACCATCTCTTTAATCCTCTTCTCGTTCAGTAGGAGCCTGTCTATGAGGGCAGAAGATAAGCCACTGTTCCTCGCTGCCTCAACGTCCTTCTTGTTCTCTTCGAGTATCTTGTTGGAATAAGCCTGTATTTTCTCAGCGATCTTCTCCAGGGCGGCGTTTTTAACCGGGGTTGGAGTAATTCCAAGCCTAAGAGAAGCTTCCTTAGCCTTTCTAGCTTTCTCAATAACCTCGTTTTCTATACTCAACCTGAAAAATCTTAGAAGTCTTTTTAGGACTTAAACCTTTTGTGCGTTGGTTTAATCACGGTCCCAACGTTCTCGCCGTTAAGTATCCTAGTTATAATATTCTTCTTGAGACCGTTGGCTATCACCGTTGTAACACCAGCCCTTGAAGCTATTGCAGCAGCCTGAAGCTTAGAAAGCATGCCACCTCTACCTAGGACTCCTGGAGAGCCAACGTAGGAGAGTAACTTCTTATTGACGCCCCTCAGCTCCCTCACTAGCTTAACACCGTTTTTAGTGGGCATCATAAACCCGTCGACGTCAGTAAGCATTATTAATAAGTCAGCTTTTATTTTCGATGCAATTATTGCTGAAAGCCTATCGTTGTCTCCGAATCTCACGGAATCTGGGACATAAGGATTGATTGGGATTAATTCCTTGACCGATATCGCATCGTTCTCATTAATAATCGGTATCACGTCATGTTCTATGAGTGCTGAAAGCGTCCTCCAGAAGTTTTTGTAACGGTACTGGTTTGCAAGATCCTCTTCTGTAAGAAGGATTTGCGCAACATTTATTCCGTATCTATCAAAATACTTTGTATACATCGCCATTAGGCTTGGTTGACCTACTGCCGCACATAATTGCTTCATAGTAAGCTTTAGAGAACTTGGCGTAGCGTTTATCTTAAGCCTCGATAAGCCTGTTGCAATCGCTCCAGATGTGACTATGATGACGGATTTTATCTTTTTCCTGTTTTCCGATACTTGACGGACTATCTCCTCAACCCTACTAGGACTAACCCAGCCCTTAGAATTTGTTAGGACGCTCGTTCCGATCTTAATTACGACATCTTTCTTTTCGTATGTCAATTGAGGATAACGCCACTAACGTAATACGAATATATAAGCAATACTCTCTATCCCTAGGATGGGCTATTTCTTAAGGCCGTATTTAGCCTTTATTTCCTCATCGCTCTTCTTAAACTCTCCGTAAGCTATTCCAAGTAGATCTACGAGGTTTTTTATCATCTCTATCTTCTTCTCAACGCCCATACCTTTAGAGTCAAACGTGGCGTAGAGTGCAGCATCGTGGCAATGTTTACGCGGTATGAAAAACTTGACCTCAAAGCCCGTTATTTCTCTCGCCTTTTTGGCTACTTCCTCCCCTAGCCTATATCTTTCTATTACATCTCTGAGATCAGTATTCTCGTACTTGGGCCAATTCTCTTTATTGGCAAGCTCCATAACGATTTTGTCGGTATCATCACTACGCCTATGATCTATGCTTACTGAGGAATGTACACGAAACGCTTCGTATGCGACTGTGACTTTAGCGTCTTCCGTTTCGAATATCATTATGTATGGTTCTCCACGAGTACGAACAATCCATTTAGCACTACCACCCTCAAAACCCGGAAATCCTGAGGGGATCTCATGTGAACACCATACTGAGGTCCAGCTTCTCAAAAGCTCTGAAACAGCTTTTGCGAGTGCTTCATCTTCTGGAAGAACGTTTTTTCTACGTTTCTCTTCGATCTGTATCTTCCATTTCTCCAGTATTTCGCCTTCCTGTTTTGAGATCTCATTAAATGCAGTATAGAGCACAATCCATGCTTTCCCTATTTTCTCTATTTTAACCTCATCACTCAAACCCTTTCCGTCAAAGCTCGCGTAAAAGAACGTATTCTTACTCGGAGGGGTAGGCAGTATTTGTTTAACTTCAATCCCGGTTTGATCACTTACTTTCTTAGCTATCTCGTCGCCTTTTTCAAGAATCTCTATAACGCCACTCAATTCATCCTTATACTTACTCCAATTATTCCTATCTTGCAGGAGGAGAAGCATTTCGTCTCTTTTTTTAGCGAGTACTTTGTAGTCAAGAATATCAGAATACTTCTCCTTATCAAGGAGGTAATCCCAAATTACATCGCCGACGTGTACGGCAGGCCCGAATCCAGCTGCAATTTTACCATCCGTTGTTTCATATGCTTCAAATGGTTCATAGTCTGTTTCAGCATTCACACTCCAGATTATCTGTTCGTTGAAAAAACCCTGTTCCCGAGGCATTTCGATTAGAACATCCCTAAGCCCCATTTCGTCCGATAAGTATTTCTTAAGCTTATTCAGGAACTCCTCCACAGCCAATTTTGAGAATAAAAATAGACAACGAATTATATAAGGGTATTTGAATACAACCTTTTAAGGACAGCTGTTCATAGAAAATTAGTGCTTCCAAGTCATTTTTGTCTTTATATTGATATTAAAAACTAAGCATCCTAAGTGTAATCTGTATGCGTGCTATTGTCCTAAAGTGACATTTTGTCTACATTCTAAACCAGTAGAATGGATTGTCTTCAAATAACTTGATCAGAGTCGGTAAAAGTGCGGAGGGTGGGATTTGAACCCACGAACCCCTACGGGACGAGGTCCTGAGCCTCGCGCCTTTGACCAGGCTTGGCGACCTCCGCTATTTCTATATGGAGAATGATTCGCATCATGAATCTAATAAATTTTGTCAGTTAATCGACCCTTGCGGTTAACATTTCTTTTTTCAAGAAGCTTATCAACTCGTCTTCCGTTTTGAATATTTTCGTAGAGTAGTATGTAAAAAAGGGGCTTTCCGGACCTTGGAATACTACAAAAACTTTCTTATTATTGCTGAAACCGTAGTTCATCTCAGATAGGACCCCCGGGGACATTATTGGAGAAAAGTAGTAGACTATGAGGAAATCACTCTGGTCAATAAGCTGATAGTCTCTCGCCACAATCTGATCGAGCAGGTCTTCAACAACATCCTCTATTTCCTTTATACTAATTTCACATCCGTTTCCACCTATAACTAGCTTATTTAAGCCCGAATCCTTCAACTCTTTAAGCTTCTCTAGGAGAAAAGCGTCTTCTATTTCACCAGGGTCAAAAACCGTTAGTCCAAGTCTTCTGAGTTTCTCCTTGAAAACATCTTTACTAGCAAGACTAGCTTCCTTATTTTCGAGATGTGTGATAGGATAACTGAGATATGCTTTTTTAGAATCTGGTTTAAAGGCAAGGTTAAAGAGTGTTTCACCCGGAGAAGGAGAAGGAATTACATAAAAGGGTCTGCCCCTGTAGTCGGCTATCGATTTTGTTAAAAGTATTTCCTCGTCTCTCCATACAAGAATATCCTTTAACGTTAAACGTCCTTTCCATTGCAATGATGATTCTAGTCTTTGTTTTATTGAGAGAACAGAATCTGATACCGTAACAAAAATATCGGGAGAAAGCTCGTTGAGGTAATGAAAGTCAAAAGCTTGGAAGACATGCTTCTTCCACCTGAAACAAGCATGCGTACTTATTACTATATTCTCATGATCCTCTGCTTCTCTTATTATCTGCTCAAACACAGTAGCTCTCAAGAAGTTTAGTGAAGAAGGAGAAAGGTCAAGTATCTTATCCTCCTTTATCTCCATACCAAGCTTCCTAGCTGTTTCGAACATCATACTTCCAACCGAGAAAGGCTTGATTTGGAAACCGTTTTTCACAGCAATGTCTATAAATTTCCTTAAATATTCCTCCCTACCGCTGCCGCTAATACCGGTTGCCACTATCCTCAAGTTTCTCAATAACTTAGTTGGGTTTTATTTAAAGAACTTATACTCTAAACATTTTGTATAAATGCTCATTATTTGTTGAAAAACGATTATCTTCCCTCTAATCCTACAGGAGAATAGAAGGCAGTTAGTTATACTTCTACCGCTGCTTGGAGCTTCCACTGGTTAAACCACTTCGGATCATATTGCCACTCTATTGTAACCTGTGGCTCTATTAAAATCCATTTTCCAGGAGATAAGCCAATGTTAGTCAAATCCTGATAATAATGGAAACCATATGGGCTTAGGGAATCAAGCCGTAGTAATACCATTGCGTGATCAGCGGTCCCATTTGTAAATATTCCTATTGCAGAAGGGATCCCCGCCATTTCGAATAGCGAAGCGGCGAGGATCGCGTAGTCATCGCAGTCGCCAGACCTGAATGTAAGTGTTTCAAGTGGAGCGAGGAACACGTTATCATAGTCCTTCACATAATGAATGTTACTCTTTATGAATTTCAGAATTTTCTCGACTTTCCTAACATAGTTATCCGTGTCTCTAATATCTATGAGTCTGAAGACCTCGCCCATCTTACGCATCGCCATGATATAGCTTTGTTCCCCAGATACTTCGTAAAAACGACCCTCCAACACCGGCCATTGGGCCCTGCCAAGACTATGCCTAGCTAATTCAGCCATGAATTTGACTTGCTCAAAGTAATTTGAACCCCTATTCCTTCTGAAGGGGGCTCCAGCTAAAGACCTAACTTCATCATAGTAGTCTGCAATAAGATGGTTAATTCTAAGCGTTTCTGAAGTCTGATATCTGAGTAGGAGAGTATCATAAGACTCTTTAAGGGAGGAGATTTCCCCTTCTAATCGGTTGACGAGAAGCAAAAGACTATTCTTCTCTGATTTTAAACTGTATGCTTCTGAATATAGCTCTTGATATTCGGATAGCAGAGTAGAGTACTGGAACAGGATTAATGCGAGGAAGATGACTAAAATTATTACGGTAATTGACAGAACAAGCTTTGACTTGTCGCGCTTAGGATATTCATACCATTGATAAGAATCATACTCGTAACTCATTTGAAGCCCTCCTTATCTGGCGTATTCTTACGATATGCACTGGTTCATCGCGAAAACCGTACGTTAAAACAGCAATAGTATTCTCTTGAATATTCTTCATCCTCGAGAGCTTAGCCTCCAATTCATTCATACCAGCTTCGTACTCAGAGGCAGATACTTCAATTGTCTCTACGCTGCGCAGAAGCATCAGCTTCCTGAGTGTTTTAACATTTGGAGAGGCAGAGACTATCCTGCAATCCGGCTTAAAGCTAGCTATTCTTTCAGCAGTCTTCCCTGATTTAGTGAAAACACCTATCATTGCTCCAAGAGACTCTGCCAACGAGACTATCCCGAATGCAAAACGGTCACTTATGCTATTATCTCCAGTAATCGTTCTCCTGAATGGTTTTATTTCAGACTCATAACGTTCCAGTATCCTTGCAAGCCAAGAGACTGTTTCGACGGGATATTTACCTATAGCAGTCTCTCCCGTGAGCATCAATACATCCACCCCCTGGGAAAGAGCTGAAACCACGTCGACGATCTCGCTCCTGGTTGGGACAGGGCTCTCAATCATAGATCCTAGTAATTGGGTGGCAACTATTACTGGCTTACCCTTGTTAACGCATTTCTTAACGATCTTTTCTTGAAGAGAAGGAACATCCTCCAAAGGAAAATGCATTCCCAAGTCACCTCTAGCAACCAGAATCCCGTCGGCAGCATCAATTATCTCATCTAGTTTCCTAACACCAACGGGGGTCTCTATCTTGGCAATTATCCCCATTTCCCTAGCACCCATTGATATCAATATGCCGCGGAGTGCAGCAATATCCTCAACACACTTAACATAGCTCAACCCTATGTAGTCGAAATCGTTCTCAACGGCAATCCTAATAGCACGAATCTCCTCTTCGGTAATAGGTGGCAAATCCAGGTCCTGTCCTTGAATAACAATAGACTTCCTAGAGGTAATGGTCGCATCCGTCAAAGCCCTCATCGATATTTCAGAACCAGAGGTTGATTCAACTTTGAAGACAAGCCTGCCATCGTCCATCAGAATAACATGATCCTTTCTAATAGCCTTGAACGCCTCCCCGCTAGGCAGGGGTATCCTCTTATCCGATCCGCCTGCAGACTCATTAGCCTGGATGATCCTAACCGATTCGCCAGCTTTCACTTCAACAGGAGCCTTCAAATCTCCAAGCCTTACACTGGGACCACGTAGGTCTCCCAAGAGTGCAAAATGCTTGCCTAGCTCAGCTTCAACACTCCTAACCAGCCTAGCGGTTTCAACCCACTCTTCCGGCGAGCCGTGGCTAAAATTTACTCTGAATATACACGCCCCTGAAAGTGCCATCTCCCTAATGATACTCCTAGACCTAGACGAATAGCCAATAGTGACGGCGATCCTAGTCCTCATCAACTAGAGGCGATACATAGCTTCAAATAAGTGTTGTTTATGATTAATAACCATAAAAATAATTGGGAATGAGTAATCAAATGAGTTGCAAAAAATTGAGTCGCCACGGGCAGGATTCGAACCTGCGAGCCCCAAAAGGGGCATCGGGTCTCTTATCATAATTTTAGGATCTCGAGCCCGACCCATTTATGGAACCTTTTCCACTCTGGCACCGTGGCGCTGTATTTTTCTACGACTTCAAAGCTGATAAATTTTTCTTTAAGGATTTAAGACGTTAATTAAAATGTGGAAAAGGAAATCTTAATTAGTCGCTAAATCGCAGTAACGATAATATGCCTTTCAATCCATCAAGACAGTTTTCGAATCCTCGTTTTTGCAAATGCGAGCAATATTGAATTGACTGTCC
>JANXDK010000020.1 GCA_025059435.1 Thermoproteota archaeon | reverse complement strand
TAACCCTAATAGGCTGATGCTCTTCAATTTTTAGATTCCTTTTCTCTCATCTATCTAAGTCAAGCATTAGGACTAAGGTTTCGCATTTCGACAACACTAAATAACTATATGTCTAAAAATTCTTCTTTGGTCTATTCAGAAATCAAGTAAGAAAGACCCTCGTTTATTCTAACCTTCCCCGCCATTATTTTATCCTAGAGCTTGCTATTGCTTTAGAAATGTTTTTACTTACTCTGGCCTTTGCTTCTGGAAAAATATTAATTTTCTGAGTAACTTCATATTTTAATTACGTTTAAAGCAAAAATCACATCGGTTTTTATTATGGGTTGTATACCGGTTATTTTCATTCTCGTATTATTAGAAGCATTATCATTCCAAATGCAAAATATCCGTATTTGGTTTTCTTGGAAAATATTCTCCTAAACCCGTCAGACTATCCCTTTACTCTTTTCAACCAATTTCATGAACTTCTCAAAGTATACTCTAGCATCTAAAGGTCCTGGTGAAGCCTCAGGATGGAACTGTACGCCAAAGACAGGCTTACCCTCCATTTCAACTCCCTCAACCGTTCCATCGTTTACATTGAGGTGAGTAAGCTTTAGTCTAGAATCTTCGATGCTTTCCTTGCTGACTGCGAAACCGTGGTTCTGGCTTGTTATGCAAACCCTGTCTGTTTCAAGGTCTATGCAGGGATGGTTCTGACCCCTATGGCCAAACTTCAGCTTGTAGGTACTTGCTCCAAGGGCGAGGGAGATCAATTGATTCCCTAAGCATATTCCGAATATTGGGATACCATATTCGATCAATCCTCTTATTGTTTTGAAGGCATAGTCCAGTATCGCAGGATCTCCAGGCCCGTTTGAAACCAAGATTCCGTCTGGTTCCAAATCCATTATTTTATCTACTCTAGTGTCGTGCGGAACCTGGATTACTCTGAAACCCAGTTTTAATAGGTTTAGTATAATAGACTTCTTAACGCCAAAGTCCATGAGCACGATACTTAAGCCGTTTTCCTTAATCGGAGCATGCTCGATAATATTCTTTGTAGAGACTTCTGCAGCAAGATTCCTCCTGTTAGGATCATGAACTCTTTTAGCCTTCTCTAAGAGTTCATCAACGTCTATGCTCTCATCTTCGTAATAAACTTTCAAAATTCCGAGTTGCGTTCCCTTAACCCTTATCCTTTGTGTAAGCATCCTAGTGTCTACCCTTGAAATGCCCGGTATTGACTCCTTCTCTAACCATTCTGGTAGTGACATTACTGAATTCTTGTGACTAGGCGTCTCTATGCATTCTCTCACCACGAAGCCTCTTATCTTAGGCTTGTCGGATTCAAAGTCTTCCGGATTTACTCCATAATTGCCTATCAGCGGATATGTTTGGATGAGTATTTGCCCCCAGTAGGAAGGGTCAGTTATAGACTCAACGTAGCCGACCATGCCGGTGTTGAAAACGAACTCGCCATCTACTTCACCCACAGCACCGAAGCCCTCCCCGTGAACAACAGTGCCATCTGCAAGAACTATAATAGCCTTTTTCTTCTTCCTACCATTCTTGTTTTTCTCCACGAGTTTTATCGAGGTCGTTGAAAAAACGCTTCGGTTATTTAAAGATTGCCCTAATAAATTCAGACCACGTAAGTAAAGAAAATAAACTAGCACTAAGCATGGAAAACGATGTTTGAAAGCATGTTTAGGAGGAGAATTCTCGACAACTCCCTTGGCAAGAAAAGCAGGATTGTCTTGGCTTTCGACGAGTATGGTGAAAGCAATTCTGTTTTAGAAAGACTTAATTGGGTTTGTGAGCATTTAGGAGAGCATTTAGCATGCATAAAGATAGGGTATCCAACGATATTGTCTACGGGTCTTTCAGAACTCAGGAAGATTATTTTCAGATTTAGAGATGAAAACTTGTTCATGGCTGATGTCAAGATGGCGGATGTGGCTCATACGAATAGCCTTATTGCTAGGATACTCTATGAAACGGGTTTCGACGCAGTTATATCACACGGCTTCATAGGTTACAAAGGGGGCTTAGAGGGGGTTTTTAAAGAGGCAAAGGAGCTAAACCGGGGGGTTGTTATCGTAGTCAGCATGAGCCATATAGGCTCAACAGAGTTTATAGACCCGAATATGGAGAAGCTTGTTCAAATAGCTTTGAAACATCATGCAGACGGGGCTGTGGCTCCGGCAACGAGGACCCAAGTTGTTAAGAGGGTCAGGGAGATCGTTGGCAATAAGCTTTTGATATTCACCCCCGGCGTGGGAGCTCAGGGAGCAGATTATGGCTCAGGCATTTCAGCAGGAGCCGATTTCGAGATAATTGGAAGAAGCATAATGTGTTCTTCAAACCCTGTCGAAGCAGTTTTGGAGGTTAAGAAGAAACATGACAGAATTCTCTCTTGTAGAGCTTGTTAAAGACATTTACTTAGCAGGAGGTTTCAAGATTGGGGAATTCAAGCTTACCTCCGGAGGGGTAAGTCCCTATTACGTTGACCTCCGGATCTTAATATCCCGACCCAAGGTTTTCGAAAGGCTTGTAGACTCCTACATAAATAAGATGAGAAGTATAGGCGAGGATTTCGATATTGTCGCTGGTGTTGAGACAGCTGGAATACCCATAGCTACCCTCATATCTCACAAGACTGGTTTACCCATGATTTACGCTAGAAGTATGGAGAGGGATCATGGGACGGGGAGGATGATTGAGGGAGAGTTGATAGAGGGAAGCAAAGTGGTTGTTATCGACGATGTTCTCACAACGGGTAAGAGCATAGAAAACGCTGTGAGGAAAATAAGGGACGCAGGGGGTAGAGTAACGCATGCTATAGTCTTTTTAGACAGGCTTCAGAACGGTGTTAAAAAACTGAGTGAATCTGGAATCGCTGCATATTCAGTTATTGACATTAAGACTTTTCTGAAAGTATTGTCTGAAAATAAACTTATACGAGATTCCGAGTATGAAAAAGTAATGAGATACGTGGAGGAGTTTAGCAATGTGGAAAAATAGAGATCTTATAGAAATAACGGATTTTACGAGAAAAGATATTGAGATATTGTTTAAGCAAGCAGATATTTTCCTAGAGACCAGGTTGGCACCCTTGAAGATTTTAGAAGGAAAGATAATGGCAACGGCCTTCTTCGAGCCGAGTACGAGGACGAGGCTTAGCTTCGAGGCTGCGATGCATAGACTAGGAGGCTCAGTTATAGGCTTTTCTTCTACCGCGGGAACTTCCATGGAAAAAGGGGAGAGTCCAGAGGACACTATAAGAATGCTCGATACCTACAGTGATGTGATAGTCATCAGACATCCTGGGGAGGGAGTTATGGAGGGATTCGCCCGTTTAGCTAAACAACCGTTGATAAATGCTGGAGAGGGGCAGACCAATCACCCGACTCAAGCCCTTGTAGACCTCTACACTATTATAAAAGAGAAGGGGAAAATAGAAGGATTGGAATACGGAGTAATGGGAGATGTTAAACATGCCAGAACTGTGAAGGATTTCATAAAGGGACTGAGCATTTTCGGGATTAGAGAAATAACGGTAGTGTCTCCGAAGAAGCTTGCTCCAGATGAGAGCTTTGTTAAAAGCATAGAGTGGAGGGGAATAAAATTAAATCATTATGAAAAAATCGAAGACGTAATAAGTAGGCTCGACGTGCTCTATCTCGTCAGACTGCAAGTGGAGAGGTTTAGTAACCTGCGTGAAGCTAAAGAGTTTAAGGGAAGCTATATTCTAACATTAGAGAAATTAAAATCCGCTAAGAAGGATCTTAGGATCCTGCATCCACTTCCCAGAACTGAAGAACTGCCCAGCGAAGTTGACAATACTCCCTATGCGGCGTATTTCAAACAGGTTTTCTATAGCATACCTGTTAGGATGGCAATATTAAGCCTAATACTAACGGATATAGAGAGAGTTCAAGAAGGCCTGATATAAGGATGTTCGAAAAAGCCCACTACTACATTGAAGCAGAGGTAGAGAGTAACATAATGGAAACAAGCAGAGTAAATACTCTCACCCTAAAACTAGACCGATTTATTAATATCAAGCCCGGACAGTTCCTAATGGTTTGGAGACCCGGTGACGGTGAAATACCGATAACACCCTCATTAACCCAAGGAAATACTATTTGTCTGACAATAGAAAAAGTTGGTTTTACCTCAAATAGGTTAGCTAATCTTAAAGTCGGTGAGAAGGTTTTCCTCAGAGGACCATACGGAAACGGTTTCAACCTGGAACATCCTGGGAAATATCTTCTCGTAGGAGGGGGTACGGGCGCGGCATCGCTAACGCCAGCATATTTAAAGCTGGTTGAGAAAGGCGTTTACACGCTCTTCTTAGTAGGAGGCAGGAATATTGAAAACCTTGTTTACGTCAATAAGCTTAGAGAAATTAAAGCAAATATTCAAATAGCCACAGACGACGGTAGTGAGGGTTTTCACGGTACTCTTCCAGAATTATTTAAGAAGACTGTTAGCGAAGACTTCTTTGAAAACGTTCTGACAATAGGACCTGAAAAAATGATGTTTAAAATAGCTGAAGAATGTCTTAAAAGAGGGATGAGTTGTCAAGTATCGTTGGTTAGGATTGTAAAGTGTGGAATAGGATTCTGCGGTTCCTGTGTCCTAGACCCTGTTGGTTTAAGAATATGCGTAGAAGGGCCCGTTTTCAACGCTAGTGAAATACTTGGTACGGATTTTGGATTCTATATGAGAGATGAGATGGGCAGGAGGATTGAAGTAACTCTTTGAAACGCGTTGAAACGCTTTTCACCGGTAGAGTATATCATAAGGGGGAATTCAAGGAAGCCTGTATTGGAGTTGATAATGGTATAATATCCTTCATAGGCAAAGAGGCTAATGCACCTTCTTATGATGAGAAGGTTGATTTCAAAGGGCTTTTTATCATACCCGGTCTAATAGACATACATGCACATCTTAGGGGGATGAGGTTAAATTATAAGGAGGATTTCCTCTCAGGAACTTCTGCTGCTGCAGCGGGCGGCTTCACACTCGTTTTTGACATGCCAAACACAGATCCCCCGACTAATTCTCGTTTAAGATTGATGGAGAAAACAGAAGAGGCTGAAACACAGATAATCATAGACATCGGCTTCTATTTTGGAAAACCAGAAGAGGTTTCTGAAGCAGAGAAGCTTGTTAAAACTCATGCTATAGGTCTAAAGCTTTATCCTGAGGATTACTCAAAAAGCATTCAGCCGAATATAGTTGAAATAGTAAACATCGTCAGAAAGAACGGTAAGAGGATAGTTTTCCACCCTGAGGATGCTTCTATCATAGAGCGAAATAGAAAGGCCTATCCCGACATGCTCAAGGGAGTTGATAAGCATTCTTTCATAAGGAATGTTGAAACAGAGCTTTCAGCCCTGGACATATTCTACAGAACATTTGGAGCAGGAGCACATGCAACCCATTTGACTACTGTGGAGAGTATTATGAAGGCTAGAGCAAACAGGTTTACTTACGATGTCAGTGTTAACCATTTAGCCCTAACTAACAATGATCTTTTAACACAAGGAGGGATATGTAAAGTAAACCCCCCTTTGAGAAGCTTTGAGGAAAGAAAAGCGCTTATTGAAGCTTTCAACGAAGGTAGAATTGCAATACTAATCACAGACCATGCTCCGCACACCTTAGAAGAAAAGAACATGACACTTTACGATGAAATACCTTCAGGCATTCCTTGTTTCGAAACAGCTTTCTCAGTTCTCTTAGACATGGTCCACAAGGCGGGGCTGAACATTTACAGGCTTGTTGAAGCTTTCACGCGAGGACCAGCTGAATTCCTCGGCGACAAGAAGCTTGGAACAGTATCTGAAGGCAGTATTGCTAATCTAACCGTATTCAACCCTAAGGAAGAATGGAAAGTTGATCCTGAAGAATTCTACACTAAGGCTAAACACTCACCATTTGCCGGTAGAGTTCTCAGAGGTAGAGTTAAAGCCACTGTAATTAGAGGTGTAGTTGTTTTCCAAGATGGAGAGATAAAAGTTCAGAAGGGCTTTGGAAAAATATACGGAATAAACAACTATTAAGGTTTGACGCATATCTATTCAAAAAACAAGTTTTCAAATTCATTAAAAAGTTAATAATTAACTTCTTCTTTAAAAATGCAACAGATGCATCCGAAAATGAGCGTAAAACTAGCAGGACTCGTCTTAAGGTCCCCTCTAATAGTTGCGTCGGGAGTATTGGGTTCTTCGACAAGACTGATCAAGAAAGTTTCTGAAAACCCCAGTGTCGGTGCGGTAGTTACAAAGACAGTGACTTACAATCCAAGGCCGGGTTACGAGAACCCCACTGCCATAGACTTAGGATTCGGTTTTCTCAACGCTATGGGTCTCCCCAACCCTGGCTACTTAGAATATAGAAAAGAATTGTCAGAAATTAAAGATTTGGCAATACCTCTGATAGTAAGCATAGGACCCTCTAACAGTGAAGAAGCTGCTGAAATGGTTAAGGCACTTAACGATGTTTCCGACGGCTTCGAGCTTAATCTCTCATGTCCCCACGCTGAGAAACTCGGCTTAGAAGTTGGGTCAGACCCTGAGAAAGTCAGAAGCATCGTATCATCCGCCAGACGATGCACGACTAAGCCTCTATTTGTTAAGATAAGTCCCAATGTGACGGACGTCGTAGAGATAGCTAGAGCCGCTGTAGAAGCGGGTGTTGACGCAGTTACTGCAATAAACACTATGAAAAGCATTGCCATAGACGTGAATGCCGGGAAGCCGGTTCTCTCAAACGTTTACGGCGGGCTTTCAGGAAAAGCCATCCACCCGATTGCCGTAAGAATAGTTTACGAGCTCTATGAAGCAATTAAGATACCAATTGTAGGATGCGGGGGGGTTTATGATTGGAGGGATGCTGTTGAACTTATATTGGCAGGTGCAACAGCCGTTCAAATAGGATCCGCCATAGTTTATAGCAGGAGCGATTTAAACATCTTAAACGAAATCGAGAAAGGAATAATCGAGTATTTAAAGGATAAGGGATTCAATAACGTTATGGAAATAGTGGGACTAGCACATACATCATGACCTCGGTACTCCCTTAGTATGCTAGAAGCCTAAAATCAAACTGGTTCAAGCCAGTGCGAGTACTTTTCAGATTCCCCTTTAACTATCTTATAGAACTCTTCCTGTATTCTCCTGGTTACTGGACCTGGTTTTCCTTCTCCAATCTTATAGTTATCCATTTCAACCACAGGCACTACTTCGGCAGCAGTACCGGTCATGAACGCTTCGTCAGCATAGTAAAAATCTATCCTAGTCAAATCTCTTTCCACAACCTTTAAACCAATATCCTCAGCTATCTTAAAGACAGTATCTCTAGTTATTCCTTCAAGTATGCCTGATGCTGTTGAGGGAGTATATAAAAAGCCGTCTCTAACCATGAAAATGTTCTCGCCACTACCTTCTGAAACCATGCCACGTGAGTCAAGCATGACCGCTTCATCGTAACCAGCCATCTTAGCCTCGATCTTAGCAAGGACGCTGTTGATATACTGACCGGTTGCTTTCACACCAGCTGGGATAGTGTTAACATCTAT
>JANXDK010000001.1 GCA_025059435.1 Thermoproteota archaeon | reverse complement strand
GGATATCTCCTGGCTTCAACCTCATATGATTTGTAGGTGGTTGACCTAGCGAGGCCACGTTGGATAGATGCAGCATTTAGAACTATGGCATCCTCCATATTATACGGGTGTGATAATACTGCCACTAAGAAGTTCTGACCAATAGGCCTTTTATCGAGGCCTATAATCGGGTCTATTCTCGAAGACACTAATGGGGTCTGAGGATAAGTCATGACGTGGAAGGTAGTGTAGAAAGCATTGTTAATGTTTGCAAAGGGAAGACCCAGTGCTTGCTTAGCCATTGCCGCCTCGTAAGTATTCCTGGGGGAGTGATTGTGCTCCGCAAACGGGACCATTGCCGAGACGACGCCGAATATGAGTATGGGGCTTATTTCCAGGTGTGTTGTCTCGTTTGAAACGTCTTTCAGCGAAACCGCTATAAATGCGTTCTCCTCTTCCTCGGCATCCAGGAATTCTACAATACCGTTGTTAACCAAGTCGTCGAAACTTATCTTACCGAGAGCAAGTTTAGAAACATGATCCTTAGTAAGCTTAACCTGCCCATCTTCTATTACTATTAGGGGTCTCCTAATCCTACCCGGGTCAGCGTTAAAGTAAATCTCTTTAACGATCCTCCCGCCGTAATTAAACTCGTAATATGCTACGTTTATCTCTGGCGGTATTACTCCTCTCCTCCTAAGGCTCCTAATCTCTTTAACAAGGACCTCGCCAGAATGAGAATATCCTACTGGGACTCCATCTATGAAGATCTTCGCCGCCGTTAGACGGGTTTCCTGATCCGCTTTAGTGATGGGAATAATGCCGAATTTTGAAAGTATCTTATCAAGTACGGACTTGTCTGCAGAAACTGAGACCTGTGCACCTATGCTCATATTCTTCACCAATCCACAGTTTACTCCTTCAGGAGTCTCATTAGGATCCAGCTTGCCCCATTGAGTAGGATGAAGATCTCTAGCATCAAAGTTAGATTGGCTCCGGCTTAAAGGCGACTGGATCCTCCTTAGATGACTTATTACGGAGAGGTAATTGGTCCTATCCAGTAGCTGAGTGACGCCGACGAGCCTCTTACCCCAATTCCCAGTTGCCATGGCTTGGTTTATAGTATCAGTAATTAGACTAGTAGTGATAAGATTCGAGAACGAATAGATAGCTCTATGTCTCAAGCTAAACTTCTCGAGTTGATACCTAAAGTCTCTAACCATTCTCCTAAAGGATGTTCTAAAGAGCTCTGCAAGAAGTCCTCCTGCAAGCCTAATCCTCTTATTCTTATAATGGTCTTTATCGTCTGGTGGACGCCAGCCGAGTTTCATTGCAAGTATCCTCTCAGCCATTTCACATAAGAAGAGCGCCTTATTGTACCTGGCAGATTCATCCATACCAAGGTGTGGTAACAGGATCTTGTCCAATACGTTCTGAGTCTTGTTTAAACGAACTTTATCTGACTGCCCATATGCAACCCTGTTGCCAATGTACATTATAGCATCCTCTTTACTCATAATGTTCTGGGCAGCATCAAAAGAAGGTGCTAAGAGCTCTTGTATCTCTGGAAATGGCGAAACACGTTCTGCTATCTCCTTATCCGAGGCCATCCCAAGAGCCTTCAGCATTATTATGAATGGAATCTCCTGTCCAACACCGGGCAGGTATACCTTTAACTCATTACTCTGACCCTTCAGTCTCACTTCAACTCTAGTTCTATAACCTACTGTAGTGGAAAATATTCGTGCAATATAGAACGAGTATGGGCCTATTTTCTTCTCCTCTAATATTATTCTATTGGGAGCAAGGTCCTCGACACCGACTATAACCCTCTCGGAACCGTTTATTATGAAATAGCCACCGGGATCGTACGGGTCTTCGCCCAACCTAACCCTTGCCTCAGGGCTGAGGCCAGCAAGTGCACAATACCTCGAGTTAACCATGATTGGAAGTTCTCCTATCAGAACCTCTTGTCTGATTTCCCTACCGTCTCTTATCTCCTTAATCTCCAGGTAAATTGGAGCAGCATATGTAAAGTTCCTCATCCTAGCCTCCATTGGGTATATGTTTCTCATAGCACCGCTAGGCTCTATGATTCTCGGAACATGGACCCTTACCTCTCCAAACTCCACACGTATTATCTTATCTTCTACATTAACCTCTACACTCTTAACCTCGTCCACTATTTTCTGCATATCCTTATCTACAAATTCATTGAAAGAATCTATGTGGTGCCTCGCCAGTCCGATGCTCTTAATATAACTTTCAGCAACCATCCAAAGGTCTGCCTCGGTAAGTTCCTCAGACACGTTACTCAACCTCTTCAACCCTCCACTACCACGCGGTATGCCAGCGTCTCTCCGGCAACAGGACTTTTCCTTATGATTTCAACAATATCCCCTATTTTAGCCCCTATAGCAACCGCAATGGGATCGCTATTGAGCATCTTGGGCAATTGAGAAGGCTTGATATTATACTTTTTAAGCAGGGCCTCCTTCTCTTCATGAGATAAAATCCGGTGACGGGGCACTAAAACATGGTCGAGTATGTTAACTTTACTAATGTTTTTCTTACTAACCAAGCAGCGTCGAGTGGGGTATTGAAAAGAAGGTAATAAACGTTTCCCCTTAAAAAGGTTATTGGAGTTTAGGGAAAACAGTGGTCCTACTTTTAAATATCGAGGAGGATAGATAATTTAATGGTTTAAATCGCCGTATCCCTGCTTGAAGGCTGAGGAGAAGTGGTTAAAAATTTGAGACCGATTTTCAGCGTTCTAAATAAAATCCTGAAGAAAAGTTAAAAAGGACGCAGCTACATAAGGAGAAAACGTCCCGCGGTAGCTCAGATCCAAGTGTTTGGAGAGAAGCCTGGTAGAGCTTCCGGCTGTAGTCCTCCACCGCGAGTGGGGGCGTTCAGCCTACCGGGCGAACAGAAACCGGAGTGTCGCTGGTTCAAATCCAGCCCGCGGGACATGATTATTCATCCTAATATTCTTTTTTGACTCATTTTTATAAGAGGTTAATTGATTCAGCTAATCAAGTTATAACTCAAAATTCAGGTATGCATATAAAATCTAAAATCTTTAATCTTATTTAATCTTATAGTAATATTATGAACTACCTTCATAAGTCATTTGTGACTAATATGTAACATTATGTCTAAATTCGACTTATTTTAGTAGAATCATCTTGTTGTTTATTGTTCCCATCTTACTTCCATTTATCTTAGGTATTTAATTAATTTTTGTTATTTTTTCTTATGAACAGTAAATACTTAAATATACGTATCAAAAAGATAACAAAGCCATGAAGCAAGTAGGAAAGAAACCAGAAGCATTTAAGGCAAAAGTATTCAAGGCTTTAAGCGATCCTGCCAGATTAGAGATCGTCGAATTACTCAAAGAAGGCGGAAAGTATGTTAGCGACATAGTTAAGAGAACCGGTGTTGTTCAGCCAGCGGTTTCACGTCACTTGAAGATACTGAAGGAATGCGGTATGGTTGAAGAAAGCAAGGTTGGAAATAAGAGACTCTATAAAGTTACAGACCCAAGAATATTCAAAGTCATCAATTCTCTAGATACTAATCTAATGGATAGCCTTAAGAAACATGTACTCGAACGCATGGTTTAAAATCATATAATCAGAATAGTAAAATATTCGATACGAGTTTCAGTTTGTTTAGTGTTATTTTTTATGCTTTCCACCATTTTGATACGAGATATTTAACGTCATCGTTTTTCGTATCCGATATTGCGAAAACAAACAGTTTTCTGACAGAAGTTGCAAGCCTACCTGCACGAATAAAATCAGGTGCATCTATCTTATCTCCGACTTTTTTAACTTCAAGTATTGCTGGTGCATGATCTATCCCTGGACCATGTTCGTATATCGCAAAGTCGCATCCGAATTTAATTCCTGGTGTAACTATAAAGCCCCTGTTTCTAAGATCCCTATAAACTATGAATTTGCTTTTGAAATCCTCATGTATTCTAGAGGCGATTCTAAGTAATTGCTCAGGAGTTATTTCTCTACCTTCTCTGTCAACCACTCTAATAATTCTCTTTTCTAAGAGATAAAGACCCTCGAATAAGTCTAATGTTAAGGGGGCATTGAAATTATGATCCTTAGGCTTGGGGATGCCTACGGGTTTGCCGAAGAAGCCCATCTTATAAACTTCTTGGGAGTGTATAATGTTCCATATTATAAGACGGTCTCCAACGAGTTCGGCAGTTATCTCGGTCCTATCGTCTTCCATTCTCTACACCGTATTAGAAAACGCTTAGAGATAATACTCTAGCAGCATCCGCAGCGTCAGCAGCCCTATCCACAACCTCCTCGATAAGATTTGCAACATCCTTAAGCAGTAGGATCGTAGGAACATCCGCTTTCGAAAATATTATCTTGATCTCTAAGCTTCTGAATACACTGTCAACTTCTTTCTCACATGCCTCAACATTTCTAGCAAAATCCTGTATTTTTGAAGTTTCAAAGCCTAATGTGAATATTGTCTCCCTCATTTTTACGACTGTATCGAGGGCTTTAGCCGTCAACTCTTTAAAATGGTCCTTTAAGCTCTTATCAACCGATTTCTTTTTGAGAAAGAACTCCCTTAACCTATAGACTATTCCTTCGCAGAGATCAGGTATTCCGGTTAGTGGTGAAGCTAGTCTTAGAAAATCCTCTCTACTAACCATTATCGCCCCCGCTTCAACAAGCTCGCTTGAAAGATTTCTTTTTGTATCTATCGACTTGTTTTTTAGGACGATTATGTTGTTCAAAACCTCGTCCAGCTTAGAAGTATCATCTTCAAAACAGGCTATGACAAGGTTATTGACTTCTCTCACCGAGTCAACGGCATACCTTGCAAGCTCTTGACATGTTTGTAGGAGTTGTCGTTTAAGACGTAAAGTTGTTTCAGTGGGGTACATTTCTCAACTATCCTATTTTAATATTAACCAGTGTTAAGTTTTAAGCTTTTCCAGCTAAATATATTTTATCGAATTTTTTAAACGATGGGTTTAGAAGGTGAAAGCAGCCTAGAAAGCTCTAGGGGCAGGCTAGTTATACTTATTCTCTTCTGTTCCTTCGTATCTCTAAACCTAAGCGTTACAGTATTATCTGAAAAAGTCTGGTGGTCTATAGTTACTGCAAAAGGTATACCTATTTCATCGGCCCTTGCATACCTACGACCAATGCTACCCGAGTCGTCGAAGTTTAGTTTGAAACAGTCGAGTATGGCAGCAACCTCCTTAGCCTTAGCTATGAATTCAGGCTTTGAGAGTAATGGGAAAACGGAAACGTCGAACGGCGAGAGGTATGGAGGTATGGAAAGATATGTGCGTCCATCCTCCTCAATTCTAAGCCCATACTCGAGGAGGGCGTATAGAAGCCTCTCTGCGCCGAAGCTAGGCTCTACAACATGAGGCACGATCTTCTTATTAGTCGAAGATACGAAGACGCTCATATCTTCACCGCTGACCCTCATGTGGCCGGAGAGGTCGTAATCCGTCCTATAGGCAAAGCCTGCGACCTCAGTCCAACCCCATGAGTCAAGGAAGACCTCGCAGTCAAAAAGCTGCTTAGCGTAGTGGGCCCTTTCGTTAGGCAGCTTCTCTCTAAACCTGTAGGCACCGTCAGGTATCCAGAGAGCTTCGAGAAAGCTCTTCGTAAGGACTAGGAAGAAAGGTATCCAATTGTTGCTAAATATGTTTTCTTTAATTGCTTCCCCAACCTTTACTTTACGTGGTTCTGAAATCCCTTTCTCTTGGTCTTCCGCAGTTAATATTGGTATTGTTTCCTCTAAGTATCTTTCTTCAGAAGGTCCCGTGTTAGTATCAGGATCGAAAAAGAATTCGACCTCCATTATCGTGAATTCCCTCAACCTTATGGGGCCTTGTCTCGGAGAAATCTCGTTTCTGAAAACCTTCCCTACCTGAGCGATTCCAAGGGGTAAGCTCGATCTACCGTGAACATAAAGCCTCCTGAATTCTGTAAATATCCCTTGAGCCGTCTCGGGTCTTAAATAGCCCAAGTCTCCGACGCCTATTTCCGTTTTGAACATTAGGAGCCATTGGAATGCTTTTGAAAGATTCTCGCCGCAATTCGGACACTTAACCATATTTCGTGTAACAAGCTCATCTATATGCTCGGTAGAAGCACCTTCTGGAACATTAACACCAATTTCTGCTAGAAGATGGTCAGCACGAAAGACGGAGCCGCATTTCCCGCATTTCAAAGCCTTATCAGTAAACTGAGATTCGTGTCCGGAGGCTACGTAAACCGGTCTAGGCCCTATTACCGGCGATTCTATTATTTGAAAATTCCTGGAGTATACGAAGTACTTTATCCAAAGGTTTTCCAGACGCCTCTTTATCTCGAAGCCTACGTTGCCCAAAGTCAGCAGTCCTTTTACTCCACCATAAATCTCGTATGAAGGCCAGAATATCCCACGGCGCTTTGCCAATTCCACTAGAATATCCGATTTTTTCTTTGTCAACGGCAAGATGCTTCTTTTCGCTAATGAGTATTTAACCTAATAAACCTTAAGATGTTACAAAAGCGCTAAGCTCCCGGTAATTTTATCCATTAACTCCTCGGGAGCCGGGCCTAGCCCTAGGCAAGTTACTGTGCCGGGAGGAATCTCCGTAAGACCCATATCGGAAATAAGGCATGTAGGAACTCCCTCTTTTAAAGCCATATCCCTTATTTTAAAAAGCTCATCTAGTGATTTAACCCTTAGGACTATTTTCCTCTGTCCTTCTTTAAGCCATTCGTTAAACCACTCCGGCTTAAGGCGGCGGGTTTCTTCCGCTGCTGAAACGGCTGCATGTGCAACCTGTGCACAAGTCTTGCCTATTGACATTTTCAAATCCTCCCTTACTATTATGCATTGCTTAAACCTGAAAGAGTTCATCTTTTTTAGAAATCCGATGAATGGCTTAAGCTTTTCCACATTTCCTAAACCACTAAGCTTATTAAAGGCTTAATTGAAACGGTCTGCAAAATGGTAGTATGCACATCCTGCAACAGGCCGATAGATCCTTACGAGAAGTATGTGAGATTTACGTGTTTTAACTGTGGAGAAGTAACCTTATGGCGCTGTGAGAAATGTAGAACATTTGCCAGAGAAATCAAGTGTCCAAAATGTGGCTATACTATGCCATAGACAAAGATACTTTTGTCTAGATCCAATCGATCCCAACATCTCCTGAGAAAAGCTTTATATAGGTTCTCAGAAACCTGACGGTCGGGTTGTTGTATAAAAGTATTAATTCAGATCTTGTTTCAATAATGCACTACGGAGGAGTTGAATGATGAAGCAAATAGTATACACTCTGAGAATTTTCCCAGATGAGAATACTAATGATTTAGATGAGCTTTTGAAGAGATTAGAGAAAAATCTGAAAAGCGGTAGAATAACTGCCCATCAAGTATCCGATTATTTCTTCGGTATGAAAATACTCTTAGTTAATGTAGAGGTCCCTGAAATTGACGGAATATCTGATAGGATTGAAGAAGAGATTAGAAATACCGATGGAGTATCTGAAATGGAGATAATAAACGTAACCAGGAAAGTGGAGGTTTGGAGAGAGGGTGGTTAGGACACCCGAGGAGAGTAGGAGGATAATCCCGCTTAGGAATTATATATTTGATATCTTGGAAAAGAAGAGGAGCCTCACTTTAACAGAGCTTTTAAGAAGTTTGGAAAAGGACATTGGGAAAGTAAGCATTCTAGAAGTGGAGAGAGAACTAATGGCAATGGAGATAAGAGGCATTCTCAGAGTATTCGCCTCAGGTAAGAAGGATCAGAGACTCGAATTAGTCAAACCCAATATTTGAAAAGTTTTCCGAAACCGTTAATAGTCTCTCGAACACCATTTATTTTGTAATGGGAGTTCAGCTGGGAGACATAGTCCCGGCTAGAGAGATAAGGCTTGAAGATCTCGCCAATAAGAGGATTGCGATAGATACGTATAACACGCTTTACCAATTCCTCACTATAATAAGAGGGCCCGATGGTAGGCCTTTAATGGATTCTAGGGGTAGGATAACGAGTCATCTCTCGGGGATATTCTATAGGACATGTAATTTTCTCTCTGCAGGACTTAGGCCTATCTACGTATTCGACGGTGAACCCCCTAAAATTAAGAGGGAGGAGGCTGAAAGGAGGAAAATGTTGCGTGAGGAAGCTTCTAAGAAATACGAAGAGGCTCTAGTATCAGGGAGAATTGAAGAAGCGCGTAAGTATGCTCAGATGTCTGCAACCTTAGACGAGTATCTCATTAAGTCCGCTGAGAAGCTTATCAGCCTAATGGGAATACCTGTTGTCCACGCGCCTTCAGAAGGAGAAGCTCAAGCTGCACATATGGTTGTAACAGGCGTGGCAGATTACGTTGGAAGCCAGGATTTTGATTCCCTCCTCTTTGGAGGTAAAATGCTTGTGAGGAATCTTACTATAACTGGCAGAAGAAAGCTTCCTGGTAAAAAAGCGTATGTCGAAGTTAATCCTGAAGAAATATCGTTGGAAGAGACTTTGAGCACATTGTCGATTACAAGAGAACAATTGGTAGATATTGCTCTACTAGTAGGCACCGATTATACGGAAGGTATAAAGGGCATAGGTCCGAAGAGGGCGTTGGAATTAGTCAAGAGCGGGATGAGCTTAGAGGATATCTTCAGGAAATATGGGGAAGACATGTCTAAGATTTCAAGGTATTATGAGGCGAAGGAGTTTTTTCTAAATCCTGAAGTCAAGGACCTAGATGAACTCGAGTGGAAGGATATTGACGAAGAGGGCGTTGTAAGATTCCTGCACGAAGAGCATGATTTTTCCCCAGACAGGATTACTAAGGCCATCGAGGAAGTTAAGAAGAGGAAAAAGGCTACTGAAGGATCCTTATCCAAGTGGTTTTAAAAACTAAAACCGTATTCTCCACGAAGCGGGACGAATATCACCGGCCCCGCGTTAAACTTGCTAACTCTACCTTTCTCATCCTTCTTGACAAGGATAAGGTTTTGTTCGAAAAACTCGGATTGGACAGGGATAACCATTCTCCCACCTGGCTTCAACTGTTCTATAAGTGGATCAGGTATCCTAGGTGCTGCTGCGGTTACTGAAATACAATCATAAGGAGCCTCTTCCAAATAGCCTTTAGACCCATCGCCCTCTATGACTTTAACAACCTTATCCAACCCGAGTCTAGAAAGGTTACTCTTTGCGAATTTAGCGAGCTTAGGGTTTATTTCAATCGTGAAAACCAGGGGCTTCGGAGAATCAAGATTGGGACAAGTTAAGACTGCTAGAGTAGCAGCATGATACCCTCCTCCAGTACCTACTTCGAGAATTTTTTCACCCACTTGGATGTCGAGAAGCTCGTTCATCAAAGCGACCATGTGAGGTGCCGACACCGTCTGGTTTGTCTCACCCAATGGTAGGGGAGTATCCTCATAAGCATGTTTCAACTGGTCTGGCCATACGAACTCATGCCTAGGGATCCTGAGCATAGCATTCTTCACTTTCTCCGATTTTATAATACCCTCTTTGACAAGACGCTCCACTAGACTCTTCCGCTCTTCAAAATACGGGTCCGAAGCATCCATCCTCTTCCACTTTAACAACAGTATTTCTTAAATCTAAGAATAAAACCATTTTTCGCTTAGGTATGAGTACCATTGTGGAAAAAGTCCATGGCAGAGGGCATAAGAATATAAGTGCAACCCACCCTACTACGCTGGCGATTACCAGAGATGCTGAAGTAAGGAAGAGTGGAGATTGTTTCCTACTAGTTTCTGCAGACAAGTCTCCTAGAATGCTCTCTGACGCTTTTAAGAATGCCGCTAGAAAACCAGTTAAGATAATTGTTAAAATAATTGCTGGAGACCTCGTGGACGAGTTTTATTGCTACGGTGATCCTGCTCTAACTTTTAGGGATGATTTTACGATGGTCTTCAGGAAAAGCAAATACATCTGCGACAAGACAGTTGGGATTAGAAGTAACAAGAGTGCCGTAGACATAGATAGGAGAATAGTCGAAAGGTTGAGGGAAGGTTGTGAAGCCACTATAGAGCTTATAATCGGCTTGTAAAGAGCAGGAATAATGTTTCCTATCTTTCACGTTCTCCTCTTATGAACTCTTCGAATCTCCTCTTAGCTTCCTCGTATGGCATTTGAACTGGGGGATGTTTAAAACAGTATGCAGACACGCTTATTAGAGGCCCGCTAATACCTCTGTCCATAGCAACCTTGACTCCTCTTAACGCATCTATTATTACTCCAGCACTGTTTGGAGAATCTATTACTGAAAGCTTAAGGTCGATGGACAATGGTGCTCCACCGAAATACCTTCCTTTTATCCATATATAACATATTTTCTCGTTTTCTAGAAACGGAATATAATCGCTCGGTCCTATTCTCAAAGGCATCTCATATGGAGACATTGCTCTTACTGCAGAGGTCTTACTCTCCCTCTTTGATACAAGCCTCTGCTGCTCCAGCATATTCAGAAAATCCGTATCCCCACCTATGTTAAGCTGGTACGACTCGTCCACCTTAACCCCCCTGTCGACTAAGAGTTTTATCAGCGTCTTATGTAAAACTGTTGCACCGAGTTGGCTCATAACGTCGTCGCCCGCAATAGGCAACCCTTTTTCTTCAAACTTTTTCTGCCATTCTTCAGATGAGGCTATGAAAGTCGGCATAGCATTTATGAATGCGACATTGGCTTCCAAAGCGGATTGAGCATAGAAACGACTCCCATTCTCACTGCCAACAGGAAGGTAGTTTATCAGAATATCCGCACCGGATGATTTTAACTCTTCCACAATATTTGTATCCTTATCTTCTGAGAACTTTATGACTTCTCTTAAATACCTTCCTACCCCGTCTAGAACAGGACCCTTCTTTACAGTAACTCCGATTTTAGGGACTTCTTGAAACTTAATCGTATTATTCGGCTTCTCAAAGATCGCTTCACTCAGATCTTTACCGACTTTCCTACTATCTACGTCGAAGGCGGCTACGAACTCTATGTCTTCGGGCTTATAGCCCCCTACATCGGGATGTGCTAAACCGGTTTGATCATTACCATTACGGTAGTAATAAACCCCCTGCACTAGGGCTGACGCACAGTTTCCGACGCCGGCTATTGCGACTTTTATTTTACCCAATCTCTGATTCAAAATGGAAATTATTTTACCCTTATAAAATTAACTCTTGAAGCTTATTTCAATTTAAGGCCGCATTTCCTACAATATCTTACTCCCTCAGTAACAGGGGCGCCGCATCTTGGACAGAAACCGATTACTTCACCCACTTTCCCAGGCTTCTCTTCCTCCTCAACAGTCTCTTCCCCCATACTCTCTTCTACAACCTCTTCAGGAGACGGAGGAACCTCTTCGTATGCTTGCTCAACTCCAGTCTCGCTAGCTTCCAAGGCTTCCTCGGCTCCATATCCAACTTCTGTCAACTTCTTCTGGGGGACTTCGGTTTCAGCAGGTATTACTATCCTCCTTTTCTTCGGCCTGATCAATATTGAAATTATCACAACTATTAAGCCAGCCCAGAAAAGGATTGTTGTGAGCGACGTGAAGTTCCCTTCTCCACCCGTATATTTCATTAGTTCCTCTCTAATCATTCCTTTGCTACTCTGAAGATATAGACCAAGCCCTACTAGCAGTACGCCAATTGCTAAGACATTCGACTTATTCAATACTCGTATTCAATGAGTCAAGGTGGTAATTAACTTTTCTATACTCCAGATTCTTCCTTTACAGTATATTAAAATTCTTTATTTTGACAATAGTCACTACGGTAAGAACTACACAAACTATACTAAACGCCAAATCCATAGGTGACATTATTCCGTAAACTATTGTGAAATAAAATGGTGGCGAAATTCCAGTAACTCCCATCACCACCCCCGTTAGAAACATGTAGCGCACAATTCTCTTAAGCATTTTTTCAGAAATCAACCTTATACAAGTGGAAAATCCTATCAATGCTCCTGCAATAATCAAGTTGTAGGCTCTTTCGCTTGTAGTAATGCTTGCTAAAAAGTATGTTACTGCAAGGATTATTCCCGGAGACAGATTAAATAATCTTCTCCCTAAAATAGCGTTCTGGATCGACGTTGTTCTCCCAGACTCTTTCCCAGAGCTCAATACTGCGCATCCCTTCAAGAAGCTTTTTAAAAAGGTTACGTACTTACCTCAACGGAATTTCCTGTCTTCGAGGATTTTAAACTGGCCTCGATTATTTCAAGTGCTTTTAAAGCATCCCTCTCATCTGGATTGGGTTTTTCATTACTAGTTATACAGTCAAGGAAATGTTTCAACTCATAGCGAAGGGGTTCTCTCCACTCTGAGAAGGGGGTTATCCTATCATCCTTAGAGCTTAGAGTTACTTGTTGTGTAACCAAATCGGCTTCAACCACGCCTTCAGAACCTATTACCTCTATACTTCTTATCTTAAAAGGGGTCAACCAGTTCGCATTAATTAATGCCATTTTCCCACTCTGGAAGGTTAATAGTATCGTTGCATAGTCTTCGTGGATCCTATGCATCGACTTTCCCGTTTTAGCGTATACTTTGATCGGCTCTTCTGAGAAAAGATATCTCATCAAATCCACATCGTGAATCGCAGTATCTAAGAGGACCCCTGAATCGATTATTCTCTCAGGCCATCTTCTCACCCTAGTAGCCGAAGCCATGATTATCTCGCCTAAAGCCTCTTCATCAACATACTTCTTAACCATCTTGACGGCTGGATTGAACCTCTCAATAAAGCCCACCATTATCTTAACATTCTTCCTTTTAAGAAATTCGATGAGTTCTATTGCTTCCTTCAGCGTTGGAGTGAAAGGCTTTTCTATGAATATATATCCTATTTCTTTCGATGCTATTTGCATTGCAACATCCTTATGGGTTGAAGTGGGCGTTGAGACTATTGCTCCATCGTAGGCTCCCTCAGGAATATCAGATACGTTTAAGTAATACGGTACATTGTATAATTTTCCGTATGTGCTGGCCTTCTCCCTATCTATGTCGCATACTCCACCCAAGCTTCCGAGCTCTGCAAGAACTCTTACATGGTTCTTCCCGAAACCGCCTGCTCCAACTACTATAACGCTTGGTTTCTTACCCATTCTAACAACAATGATTGCTGCTACATGAAGTCTTTAAGCTTTAGGCTTCTCCTAGGAGGCTCTATATCTATACCCAATGGATCGAGAACCTGTTCGAAAGTAGCCTTCATGACTTCAAGATACTTATCAAGGTCAATCTCTTCTATTCTAGCCAATTTAACGGGTTTAACACCTTTTTTAACCTTAACGTAAGAGATTATGTCACCAGCCCTAGCTTTAACACCCATTTCTCTCTCAAGTTGTTTCGCTGCCTTTACGTGTTGCGGCGTGTTTTTATCATAATCGTCTAAAGGCTTGCTTAACATTACTTCGAAAGCAAGCTCCTCGAGACTAAGCTGCTTGTTAACAAGTTTCTCAACATATTCGTTTATCATGTTCTTTATGCTTTCAACAGCCGCATTAAACTCCTCCTCATTCTTAACCTTGCTGAGTATGCTAACCATATCGTGGAAAGCCTGCTTTACGAACTTGGGTGTTGAACTCTTCTTTCCCACAAGACCCTTTATATCTACGTTACCGTCTTCTGTAACTCCAAGGTAGTTCTTCTTACGCTGGCTGAAAACCCCATATCTGTATACCTTATCGATATTAAGCTCAATATTGTACTTCTCTCTCACGAGTTCAATGAGCTTCTCCACCTCATGTGGCTTGGGATTCCTGAGGAATATTGAATCGGTATCGCCGTAAACAACCTCTATTCCGAGGCTCCTTGCGGCTTCAACTAGTTCAGTGAATATTCCCCTACCTATCCACGTTACTGTCTCAGCAGCAGATGGAGCATAGAAATGGAAAGTGTCCGCACCCATAACACCGTAGCTAGCGTTTATGAAGACTTTTATCGCTCTCTGTACAACGTCGTAAAAAGCGCGTTTTTCAGGGGTTTCTGCTTTCTTAGAAAGAGGCTGATAATATTTTACTCGAAGCTCTCTTAACGCACCTATTATGGAACTCTCTATACCTCTCCTTTCCACACAAATCCAGTGGGGGGAGTTCATCGGAGTATTACTCTTACACTTCTCATGAACACATCTGACTGTTTCGTAGCTTATGTTGAAGTTCATTATTATACTTGGGTATAGTGATGCGAAATCGAGGATCACAAGGTTGAAGTATAAGCCCGGCTTGGGCTCGAGCACTATTGCCCCCCTATATTTTTTACCTTTTATGATAGCCTCAGATTTCTTTTCGCTTTTAAGCTGTAGAATATCCTCCCGTCTCGGTACTAGATAGTTTTTTCTCCTGTGTAGGCTTAGAAGCATGCTTTTAATCCATGTGGAGACACCATGTCTAACAACATCTTCCATGGGTAGCCTACTTATCCTCATGAAAAGCACTAAGAGCTTGAGAAGAAGGTAGTCCTTGCTAGCAATTAAGTCAAAAGTTATCTCCGCATCCCTAAAGCAATACTCAGCAAGTTCTTTTGGCTTAAGAAGCGAGATATCCTCCGTCAAATCTATTTTACCCTTGCCTATCAGGGCCTTTCCAATAGCATCCAGCGTTGCTTCCTTATATACTCCACCATATGCATAGTTTTGTATTGACTTGTTGAAAAAAACCCTATAGAGGTCTATATGCACACCGTTAATAATATTAACGTAATCCTTACCTTTTTCTAGGGTAGGATCTTCATCCAATGACAGTTTTTTAGCCCTATTATACAAGTATAGTAGGTCGAACTTATCACCATTGAAAGTCACTAAGAAAGGATATTTATTAATTTCCTTAAATATCTCTTTCAAAAGTCTCTCCTCGCTAGAGATGTGAATTATCTTCTTAACCCCATCATACTCCTCCCCATCGAAATTATCAAGAACGTAGACCTTACCTCCTTCAGTATTAGATTTGAAAGCCACTGAGATTATCGGATCTTCTGCCTTATTTGCATCTGGGACATGGTTTGGACCAGGGGGTCTAACTTCTATGTCAAGTGAGGAAAGTTTCATAAATGGTATCGGCTGGTTAAGTATTTCAACCAACTCTCTTATTTCAGGATAATGAGACTCGGGGAACTTAACGGCTTCCTCCATTATTGTTTCTAAACGTCTCTCAACTAGATTACCATCAACTATATCATAGTATAGCCCAGGTTTCTTATCCGTATCGTATATGTAACACCAAGTATAGTGAATATCGGCTTCCCAAACTCTACCAATTATCTCTCTTAGGGATGTCGCAGACCCACCTATCGATAGCGGGTCTTTCGCAATCACCTTTCTGAAAATCTTCTCTCTATCTTCCAGCAGATCATATTTTTTAACCTCCTCGATCCTATCAAATCCGTGGTGGTTAATCAACTGCTGATTGTTCATCAACTCCTCGATGCTTAAATCAGTCAATAAGTAAGGCTGATGATTTTCAGTAGACGGGAAAATCAACATCTCTTGCTTCTCCGGATCATACAATTTAAGCAAAACCCTCCTACTACTCCCGTCGTAGGATGCGGAAACCAGCATCAGCCCCCTTCTCTCTTCCATCTTCCTCTTTCTTGCTCAACACAGATCTTAGTTCTCAATATATAGGTTTATCTCCTGTGAGAGTAATATGGTAATAGAAGAGATGCCGGTAAAAGAGTATAAAACGAGATACGTAGTGTTCGAAGTTAGAGATTATAATGGGCTGATCAATATTCTTAGAGAATCATGCAAAGAGCAAAAGGGTTTCTTTTTTAAGATAATACGCAATTATAATGGTATTATCATAGTAAAATGTCCGCATAAAATGGTTCCAATTCTTAAGGCAAGAGTAAACAGTCCTGAAACACAGTTATCCTTAAGAATAGTAGGTGTTTCAGGGACTTTAAGAAAAGCAGTCAGCAAGTTTTGCATCAGAAAAATATGTCGAGATCATAATCCTTAATTAATTTTAACTCGATAGCTCGATTAAAAACTATTTAGATATCTTGAGAATCTTTTGAAGAGAATTTTATATCTTTTGAAAATTGTATAAAAGGGATGGGTCGTTAGAAGATCTGATAAGTATAATTGAGTCGCATATAGAATCTAATGAGTAGACTATCTGTGAAAAAATAATGATAACTTACATTTTCCTATTAGAGGGAGACGAGTAATGAGCAGAACACATGTATTTAATTAAAAACGATTAGAGAACATTCTTTAAAATGTAGGTGAGGACATATGGTGAACGATTTTCAAGCATCGAGAATGATTAATTACAGGTGGAAAAGGCATGATTTTTTATAAAAGCAATTACTTCCTTTTTACAAGGATTACCTGATTCCCTATTGCTTTGGAAATAGAGCAAAGATTATAAGGAGTTGGTTAATTCTCATCTAAACAGAATGATACCTGGTTACGAAAGGATGTATGGATTCTCGCCTGACGGACGTATACTTCAAGTTGATTATGCAATGGTTATGGTAAATAATAGTCCTACGGCATGGGGGATTCACGTTGAGGAAGGTATTGTACTGGCAGGTGTAGAAAAGAGGATAGATATGCTTCAGGACAGGACTTTCAGTCAGAAGCTTTTCCAAATAGATGAACACATAGGTACTGTGGTTGCTGGTTTTAATTCTGATGCAAGGCTTCTCGTTGAATACGCCAGAAACGAAGCACAGATAAACAGGTTCCTATACGATGAGCCAGTAGATGTGGAATATCTCGTAAGGAGGCTAAGCAATACAGTTCAAGCATATACTCAGCACGCCGGGATGAGGCCATTCGGTATCTCTATGCTCATAGGTGGTGTTGACATGCTTGGAGCGAGTCTTTACCAGTTGGATCCCACTGGGATATATTTCAAGTATTTCGCATCGGTAATAGGTATAGGGAGAGAGGACATATTGAAGTATTTCAGGAATAATTACTCTATGAACGCGAGTTTAGATGAAGCGATAATAATGGGAATTAAAGGTAGCATTGATGTTTTGAAAGAAGAGGTGGCTCCGGATAGGCTCAGGATTGGAGTAATAAGGACTGATGAAAAGAAGTTCAGGGTCTTGAGTTATGAAGAAGTGAAGAAATATTACGAAAGGTCGAAGTGAGTTGAGTAGACCATCTACTATAAGTAGGCTCTCCCTAAAGGGTGAAAAGTTTGAAATAATAGTAGCACCCGACCCTGCTCTCAACTTTAAACTTACGGGAAAGGGAGATATAAGGAAGATACTTCTTGTAGACGAGGTGTATTCTGACTCTAAGAAGGGGCTTCGTGTTTCTTCCGATAAACTGAAGAAATTCTTTGGGACGACCGATGTCTTCAAGATAGCCGAGAAAATCCTTTTGGAAGGTGAGCTTCAGCTTACTAGTGAACAAAGGCGTAGAATGATTGAAAGCAAGAAGCAGCAGATAATAGCGATGCTTTCCAAGAGCCTTATCGACCCTTCTCTAGGAAACCCAATACCATTGCTTAGGATTGAACAGGCCCTTAATCAGATTGGTGTTTCGATAGACCCATTTAAGCCTCCAGAAGAACAGTTTAAGAATGTTGTTAAGGCATTGAGACAAATACTCCAGTTTAAAGTTAACGATATCTCATTAACATTAACGTGTCAACAGGAGGAGTCTAACGATGTATATGGTTTTGTAAACTCATTCGGTGAAGTGGATCAAACCAAGGCTCAGAAAGATAAGAGTGTTAAAATATCCGCCAGGATTCCCTCTATACTTATGACTTATTTCCTAGAGAAGATCAATGAGAAATACGGTGAGAGGGTAAAAGTTGATATAGGAGCGTGAGGACGGCCTACAATAGAGCTGTTTAAGGAGGTTTAGAATTGTCTCAAAGTAACGAGCAACAGAGGCAGAGGCCCATAGTTGTCCCAGGCGAACCGGTTGGGGAAAGCAGATTCTATCACCCTGGTATGAATATTTTAAAAATCTCAGACAGAATGTTTTCAACAACTGTTGGAATAGTAAGAGTAGAGGGTAAACGTCTAGACGTCATATCTTTGAAATCCTTCTATCAACCCAAGGTGGGCGATCTTGTAATCGGAATCGTTAAAGAACCCAATATAGCGGGGTGGACCGTGGATATAAACTCTCCATTCCTCGCATTCCTCCCATTGTCGGAATATTCTGAAAAAAGAATCCGATTGACAAAGGATAGTATTGGTAGGATTTTGGAAACCGAGACTGTTATAACTGGTGTTATAAAGGATGTGTCGATATTCTCATCCCCAGTAATAACAATGAAGGGCAAGGGGCTTGGAGTAGTTTCAAACGGTACATTGTTAAACATAACCGCATCCAAAGTGCCGCGCCTCATAGGCAAGAAAGGATCCATGCTATCAGTCATAGAGCGAGCGACGGGTGTTAAGCTTACGGTAGGCCAGAACGGGCGTATAATAGTACATACCGAGGACAGTAATATAGTAGCTAAAATTAGGGAAGTTATAGGAATGGTTGAGAGAGAATCACATATGTACGGGTTGACCGAGAGGGTTGAAGCATTACTGGTTGGAAGGAAGATGTAGAAAATGAACGAAAAAATAAGCCTTTTTAAGGAAAACGGGAAGAGGATTGACGACAGGGCTCCTGACGAGCTTAGGCCTATTAAGATTAAGGTTGGCGTATTATCTAATGCTCAGGGCTCTGCCTATATCGAGCAGGGCAAGAATAAGATTCTAGCAGCGGTTTACGGTCCGAAGGAAGCTCTTCCCAAGCATATCTCGCTACCAGATAGATGTATACTAAGATGCCGGTATCATATGGCTCCCTTCTCAACGCCGGAGAGGAAAAGCCCTGCACCAAGTAGGAGGGAAATAGAGCTTTCAATGATCATTAGAAACGCCCTCGAGTCGCTTGTTATGACGTCTCTCTTCCCTAGGACTGTTATAGATATTTTCATAGAAGTCCTGCAGGCTGATGGTGGTACTCGTTGTGCTGGCTTGACAGCCGCGGTATTGGCGCTCGCGGATGCAGGCATACCTCTAAGGGGTTTGACTGCAGCTTGTGCCGTGGGCAAGGCGGATGGTAAAGTAATCGTAGACCTTAATGATCTTGAGGACAAGTATGGTGAGGCAGATATGCCTATTGCTTATAATCCGACTCTCGACGGGATTACTCTACTCCAAATGGATGGTATAATGTCTAAAGAAGAGATTGAGCAAGCACTTTCCCTAGCTATAACAGCTACTCAGAAGATACATAAAATTCAGGTTGAAGCCTTAAAGGATAGGTTTTCAGTTACAAAGAGGGAGGTTTAATGTCCATAACCGAGCAAAGACCGATTGTCTCGAAGCTTGAGAAACAAGAAATTTACCGTCTACTGGCTGAGGGGAAGAGGGTTGATGGGAGAAGTCTCCTTCAGTACAGAAACCTTGATGTGCAACTAGATTATATTGAAAAGGCAGAGGGTTCTGCATTAGTAGAACTTGGGAACACTAAGATACTGGCCGCAGTTAAAGTGGGGGTTGCATTACCATTTGCAGATACTCCTAACGAGGGGATTTTGATTGTAAATGCTGAACTCGTCCCCTTGGCTTCGCCAGTCTTCGAGCCGGGCCCGCCCTCTGAGGAGTCTATATCTTTGGCACGATACGTTGACAGGAGCATTAGGGAGTCTAAGGCAGTGGACCTCTCTTCACTCTGCATAATCCCCGGTAGATCTGTTTACTCGTTGTACATAGATCTTTACATCCTCGACTATGATGGTAATCTTATAGACGCTTCAGTAATAGCGAGTGTAAACGCCCTTGGCACAACTAAGCTTCCAAAGTATAGTGTCGAAGGACAGAATATTAAGAAACTAGATGAGTATTTTAAGCTTGAGCTAAAAGATCTTCCAGTCTCGATAACGTATGCGTTCTTCGGCGACAAGTATTTAGTAGACCCGTGTTTAAACGAGGAATACGCTTCCGACTTTACAATCTCAATGACGGTTAAGTCAGATGACAGGTTTTGCGCAATACAGAAGAACGGAGGAGGCATGATTTCGCCAAGGGGCTTCTTAGAGCTTTTAGACAAGTCAATAACACTGGGGAAAGAGTTAAGAAGAGTCGCGTATAGCAAGATCGCCGTAAATGGCTAGGAGGAAGCTTTCCGGGGCATTGGGCGTAAAATACGGCTTCTCGTTAAGAGAGAGGTATATGCAGGTTTTAAAGAAAAGGAGGGCTATTTATAACTGTCCCAGGTGTGGAACCGGTTTTCTCAAAAGGATAAGTGTAGGGGTATGGAGCTGTAGGAAATGCGAATACACTTTTGCCGGAGGAGCCTATGAACCTTTTACTAAGGTAGGTGAGGCTGCTGCAAGAGCAGCTGGGGTTAAGTCTGGGCAGTAGGTTGATAAGGGTTAAACTTGTTTTAAAGTATGAAGACGAGTGGAGGCCTAAGGCTATCTACGAGTCCTGTTTGCAGGAAGCAGTTAAAGAGCCAAAGAGCATGATAAGAGCAAAGGTTGTTAACAGTAGGCTTCTATTGCTCATTAAGGGCAGTAAACCTTCTAAGGTGGCGGAGAGGCTTAGGAACATACTTAGTCTTATCCACATGGTAGAACAGGTAATCGGTGTATTAGAGGCTTGATCACCAGCTTTTTCAAGATATAGGTTTTTAAGCATCCTATGGGAGGTTAGAAACGATGTCCCAGGAGCTTCCCCTCCAGGTACAGGAGAAACTGTCTAGACTTCAACAACTTCAGCAGACCCTAGAGTCTCTCTACATTCAGAAAGAGCAGGCTAAGATGGAAGCAAGGGAGCTTGAATCCGCCTTACAGGAATTATCATCCGTCGACGAAAACACCCCGGTATATAGGATAACGGGCAGAATCCTAATCAGGAAAAACAAGGCAGATCTAATAAATGAATTGAATGAGCAGAAAGAGCTTATTAAAGTCAAGATAAGCGCGATAGAAAGGCAGGAAAGTAAGATTAGGGAGAGGGCTAGTGAGCTTGAAAACGAGTTGAAAGCAGCATTGTCAACGGTCAAGGGTAATATTCCCGCTTGAAAATTTTGTGCAATGTCATAAAGACTTTTTAAAACCGGTTCTCATCCTTTGGCAAAACTGGGAATGAATGTAGTAGACCTTAGGAATGTAAGCTTCCGGTATACAGGATCTGAGAAAGAAGTCTTGTCTAATATTAGTCTTAAGATTGAAGAGGGGGAAAGCGTATTGATAACGGGTCCCTCGGGTTGCGGTAAGTCTACGATAGCCAGGATAATAATGGGATTAATACCGCATAGTTACTCTGGCGATCTAAGAGGCGAAGCCTACGTATTCGGTATGAACATATTAGAAAACCCCGTAAGTAGAATTGCTACGAGATGTGGTATAGTTTTCCAAAATCCAGCCAACCAGCTTTTCACGTTTAGCGTAGAGGACGATGTAGCATTTGGTCCTGAGAACCTAGCTTTGCCTCCAGAAGATATACGTAGAAGAGTTGATGAATCTATTAGGCTCGTTGGAATAGAACACCTTAGATATTCTTCTCCAAACAGCCTCTCAGGAGGAGAACAGCAGAAGGCAGCTATCGCGTCCATACTCTCTATGCACCCTTCTATAATAGTTTTCGACGAACCTACTTCAATGCTCGACCCATCTTCGTCAATAAGTCTAATTCAGAGCATTTTCAGGTTAAAGGAAAACCTGGAGGAAAAAGGAAGCAAAATAACATTAATAATAATAGAGCATAGGATTAGTCTGCTTCTAGACCATGTTTCGAGAATCGTTGTCATATCAGACGGAAGGATAGTTCTCGACGGTGAACCGATGACGGTTCTTTACGAGAGTTTTAAGAAAAGAATTCCAATAAACATACCCCCAGTCCTTCAGATATATTTCAGAATTAAAGATAAATGCGGTTTGGAAAAGCCTCCGAAAAACCTCAAGGAGCTTTTCTCTTACTTGAGAGAGGAGGTTAAACATGGTTGAAATAATTGTTGAAAACCTCTTCTTCAAGTATCCTGATGCCGAGAAATATGCTTTGAAAAACATCAACTTCTCTATCAGAGGGGGGGAGAGCATAGCCATACTCGGGGAGAACGGTGCCGGGAAGACTACGCTAGCTAAGAATCTCAACGGCTTACTTAAGCCAACCAAAGGCAGTGTTAAAATAGATGGCGTAGATACTAGAAGCCTCTCCGTCGCAAAGATAGCAAGAAAAATAGGTTTCGTATGCCACAACCCTGACCACCAATTCTTTGCAGAGACTGTAGAGGAAGAGATTAAATTCGGCTTGAAGAACTTTGGTTTTCAAGAGAACGAAATTGAGAAAAGCCTCTCGGAGGTTTTGAAAACATTTGGGCTGGAGGAGTATAGGCATAGAAGCCCTTTCCAACTGAGCGGCGGCGAGAAGAAAAGGTTGGCTATAGCGTCGATAATCGTTTGGCGTCCGGAACTATTGATTTTAGATGAGCCTACGATAGGAATGGATTATGCTCAAAGGTTGAATATTCAGAACGTACTTAAAAATCTGGTTTCAGAAGGAAAGAGCATCATCGTCATAACTCATGACGTGGATTTTGCTGCAAACATATGTAATAGGGCCATAGTATTAAGCGGAGGAGAGGTTGTTGGAGATGGTTGTTTACGAAAGCTTCTTTCAGACCCGGAGGTGGTTAATAGAGCCTCTTTGAGAAAACCCTTTATCATCGAGCTTGAAGAGGAAACCGGTTTTTCAGGAATCGATGAAGATTTTGACAGTATAAGCGAATATCTAATAAAGGTGTTCCATAAATGTCATTCCTAAGAGCATTCCAATACAGGAAGAAGGATTCTCCAATACACAGGCTAGATCCTAGGTCGAAGTTTCTGCTCTCCATAGTACTAATGGTCTTCTCCATAGTATTCATAGATATTCGAGTACTCCTTGCAGTCCTAGTCTTGCAAATTTTCCTATTATGGTCGGCTAAGGCCCTTAAGGAATGGGTTTATTCGTTAAGGGGTCTCGTATTCTTCTTCATAATAATATTCTTTACGCAATTGCTTTTTGGCGGAACTTTCTTAATAGGCATTGTTCTTTCAATAAGGCTTATAGTATTATCATCATCCATGTCTTGGTTCTTCCTATCGTCAACCCCTGAGGACATTGGTAGAGCAATGAGTTCAGCAAGACTACCTATAGAGTTAACATTTTCCTTCGTAATGGCCATCCGCTTCATACCTGTTATTCATGACGAGTTTCAATCCATATATGATGCACAACGTTCACGAGGTTTAGAACTTGAGAAAGGAGGTTTTAGAACAAGGATAAGAAACCTCATGCCAATACTCATACCCCTACTCGTCGGGACCATAAGGAGGACTTATGAGGTAGCTGATGCAATGGAGGTCAGGGCTTTCGGCGCTTCGCCTAAGAGAACAAGCTATAAGTCCCTGAAATTTGGGAGGGGAGATTACTTTCTCTGTTTGATTTCAGTAATGCTCGTATTGGTCATTATTTGCCTTAAGGTCTTCTTTGGATTAGAGTAGGATTATTCGAATCTTACTTGTGAAACGGAGCCGTTCTTAAGCGAAAGTATCGCAGCAATGTTTGGAGTAGGCATTATACCAAGCTGCTCCTGATACTTAGTTCTCTCCTGCCATGTTCCACTGTTAATCAGTTTGATCTCCCTGTAGACTCCGCTTCTAAAAACATGCACATGACCGGTGTGGAAAACGTCCGGAACCTCTTCTATTACAAGCTTGTCTTCACCATTAGTGATTATCGGAGTTCTAGAACCGTATACCGGTGCCAAGTGTCTGAGTTGAAGCATTATCTCCATAGCGTTCTCAGGTCTATCGTAACTAGCGTTTTTAGCGAACGTTGCAATGTCTTCCATACTTGTACCATGATAAACGAGGAACTTTACACCATGCAGCGAGACCATGCAAGGATTACTCAGAGAAATAATGTTCCCATTGTCTTCGAGTATTTCCGCATACTCGTCGAATATTGGAGGTTGCGGAATAGCACGAAGAGCCGCGTCGTGATTACCAGGTATTACTATGATCTTTATGTGCTCAGGTATTTGACTTAGAAGATTTGAAAGACCAGTATATTGTTTCTTCAAATCCCTTACATTCAATTCTTTCTCCTGTTGAGGGTAAATCCCAATACCATCTACTAGGTCTCCCGCTATTATTATGTATTTTATCCTAGAAGACATCTCCTGTTCTCTCTCAGTTACACCTCCTTCTCTCAACCATTTTACCATTTTCAGGAATGCTTTTTCAGAGAACTTCTGGCTACCATAATGAATATCTGAAGTTAAGATGACAGAGACATCCTCTTCGGCAGTATTAAAACTTCTTATGGGCACATCCGGAAAGATTATAGACTTGCAGAAAAGCCGGGAGTTGGAAACGTAGAAGGATACTCCTACTACAGAATCGGGTAAAAGCCTACCGATCTTCTCCCTTAAATATTTATCACAATCCTTCGGAATCAGTATCTTAGTCATGAAATCCATATCCTCTACTACGATATAGTTTTCACGTTTCTCGTATACCATGACTATGGTTTTACCCTCTGATCGGTCTGGTAGACTGCATGCTTTCCTCAAAGGGTAATATGGAGACATGTCTGCCCGACTACGGAGCATCGAAGAGATCTTAGAACATCTGTCGGCAAAATATTGTTTCCTGGCTTCAAGATCATCAGAAACCTGTTTAGCATCATAGGACTTTAAAATCTCAATCTTCTCTTCAATATCTTTAGCTAAAGGTTGAGTATGAACCCCTATTGATATATTGGCCTCCCTAGATTTCCCGATAACGTTTTCGACTGTCTCCTTAGAAACTACTATACCACTTCCCTTTTTAGCTTCTTCAGCCAGTTTACTTAAAACCATTTGCAGAGATTTCTCATCATAGTTTTCAATTAGAATTGAAAGCGCTTCGGGATTCAAAAGCACGCCCAAGCGTGTAGCCTCAGCCAATATCCTTCTCTTGACAGCCCCCTCCTCTTGACCCAACGTTTTAAGAATTAAGAATGGTGAGCGTTTTTAATCCTTTTACCCATCTGAAGAATAAAGGTTTATTTACCCTGATGATGGATATCATAATTCTAAATGCCCGAA
>JANXDK010000019.1 GCA_025059435.1 Thermoproteota archaeon | reverse complement strand
CTTTCTTCCTTGAAAAAGTGATTATACATTCTCAGGGTTCAAAACGTATTGTTGCCATAGGCCTGCTAGCAGCACTGTTTCTAATACTTTTCATGCAGATTCATCCTGCATTTGGGTTAATGAGTAACATTTCGCTTGGGATGATAGGTTCACTAATACTAATACTCGTTCTAGTGACGCTAATAGTCTTAATGGCGGTTGGCGAGGAAATAAGGAAGGGTATTGAAAGGCGTATACTTGGTGTGCATAAGACAGAAGTCAGTAGGTTTGACACCGCGATGATGTCCTTCTCTATAGGAAGTGAACATATGAGGCGTAGGCCGCTTCGTGCTGTACTCGTATTCATAACGATGATCTCCATGGTGATAGCCATGACATCCTTGACATCGTTAACACCTTCTAGGATAACAAGATTTGTGAATGTTTGGAACGTGGTTTCAGACTTTGATCAGATTTTGATAAAACAATCGAGAGGAGCACCGCCCGGCATGCTTTCGCTAAATACGCTAGAAATGGCGATGACTCTCGCTGGGAATAATTTCTATGTGTTTCCAAGGGCCTGGGCATTTGGTCAAGTGGATTCTTCACAGACTCCTGCAGCAGTATTCATAGTTAGAAGTGCTTCTAATTCGACTAATGTGCGCGCCCTCTTTGGAATAACTTCGGATGAACTTGCAAAGAAAAACAGCTTATTCAATTTAAACACTGGAGGTAACCCTATTGATGACATTCTTCCTGAAAACTCTGATTATGCAATAATACCTAGAAGGCTGGCGGACATTCTTAAAGTAAACATAGGAGATACTATAACTATCTTAGGCAGGGAATTTAAGGTAGTAGCTATATTAGAACCTTTTAAAACAGAAGAAGGTAAGTTGTCCTACGAGGTTAATAATAAACTTGAAGCAGACGGGTGGAATATACTTCCAGTAGATCCTCAATACTACAGTTCCCTTAGCAGAGGTTTCTACATCTCAGCGCCTGGAGCCGTTCCTCAGAATCTGGATGTAGGGGAGCTAATTATAGTTCCAATCAAGAAGGCATTAGACTTTGGAGGATATATCGCATCCATATCATTAGAGTTAAAGGAGGGGGTACCATATCAAGAGATGGAAAAATTAGCTACAGAGCTTAAATATGTGCTGGATTTGGGTATATATCTTGCCTACGAGAGAACTCCAAAACAATTATCAACATTCTACGCGGTTTTGCTTGGGGGATGGGAAATAATGTGGTTGGTAATAATCTTAGGCGCATTAAACATATTTACAACGGTTCTAGGTAGCCTTAAGGAGAGAACTAGGGAAGTATACATCTTTAGCGTTGTCGGGCTTTCACCGATGGGCGTAACAGTATTCTTCATGACCGAAGTGATAGTTTACGCAATAGTGGGCGTCTTACTCGGATATGTTGGAGGATACCTTATGACGAGGCTCCTGGCATTCCTAAACGTAATCCCTGCAGGAGCAACTTTCAACTTTGCATCAACGTTCACGCTCCTAAGTACTGCTGTGACCATAATAGCGGCATTAGCTGCTGCGGCGTATCCGTCTTTCATAGCGTCAAAAGTTGCAACTCCGTCTTTAGAAAGGAGGTGGAAATTCAAGACCAAGCCGAAGGACAATGAATGGTATATACCACTATTAATAGGAGTGTCTACAGTGGAGGAAAGTAGAGGGCTACTTGCATACTTACACGAGTATTATGAGGGAATGGGGGCGGTTAAGGAGGGTGTACACATGGTCAAAGAGCTTCATAAACCTGACTATGAAAACCTATCTATGAGTCTTATAACAGCATTATCTCCATTCGAGCTTGGGGTTACTCAGAAAGTAAACATATTGACAATATTCAACGAGGAAACTAAGAGATATGAGATTACACTGCATCTTGAAAGACTATCCGGACCAGAGAACACTTGGATAACCTCTAACTACAAATTCGTAGATGACCTGAGGAAACAACTCATAGTCTGGGGTGCGTTATCGGTAAAGGAGAAAGCGAATTATATGTCTAAGGCTAGGACACAAGGCTAGTATAAGTAAACTCCTCTATTTTTTCTGCAAGTCTTATAACCGAGTAATATCCTTTACTTATTCTACTACTGCCGGGGAAGCCGTACATGGAGTGAAGCCTTATTATCCATGATATTTTCTGAGGGGATTCCACATAATCTTGAATCATCCGGTCGACCAGTAATTGTTTCCCAGAGGTCATGAAGTAATACTCCAGTATTTCATCAGGAATAAGCTTTGGGAAAACTTCAATAAGCTCGAAAGCACCCTTCTCCAAACTATTCTCAATATTCTTATTTTTCAGGAAAACGATGAGATTTCCACCTTCAGGTATTTTAAAGAACTTCGACATTTGAAGGAGCTCACTCCACCTCCGTAGCTCTATTTTCTTCCTTAGAACACCTTTAGCCTCGAGCTCCACAGACTCCGCTAGCATCCTTATTAGAATGTTGGTAAGGTCCTTTCCACTCCAATCCTCTTCGATATTGAGCACACAGATCGTTTCGAATTTCATTTCAAAACTGAACTGCATCCTTCTTACGAGGAACAGTAGACTCAGGTTAGGATGACTAAGGGGTTTGACAATGGGATTTCCCCCTCTACTAGTTGAAAAAGAAACGTCAAGGGGTTTCAGCGTTTTCCTTACCATTTCTATCCAAGACATTATAGAAGGATTTTTACGGTGAATTAATATCCTTTTTCATCAGTTAGATTAAAAGTTTGAGTGCCTACTCTAGTAAAAATTTATAGAGTTTTTAAGGACTAATAAATAATATTAGTAAGGCTTAAATACTTACTGATTGTGAAACATATACGAAGGTGAAAATATATGGCCTCTACGGAGGTAGTTGAATTAAAAGCCGGTTTAACAATAAAATCTCTTCTGCTGACAATACTCTTCGTAGCCATATATGCTCCCCTCTCCGTCGTCCTAGGCCTATACACTAACAAGACAGGTACCTTCGGATCATTTATAATACCAATGGTTTACATTGTCGTAATTTCAGAACTTCTTGGAAGGGTAAGCCCTAAGCTGAGGATTACTCCTCAAGAATACGTCTTCATATTCTCAGTAATATGCTTCTTTGGGTTACATTCTCACCTTACAATGCATGCTGCTGCGCATAGCAACTTGATGAGCATGCCAACATGGTCTATCTTCGAAGACTATATTGGTCTTGCTCAGAGTGCTCTGCAGAGCCAATGGAGCCAAGCTATTGCAAACAGCTGGGCTGTCGCTCCGGAGCCATACAGGTTTGATATTGCTAGGATGGTCGCCCGAGGAAGAGCTGCGGGTGAGGCAATACCCTGGAACTACCTAATACCTGGAATTATCTACTGGGGATTAACCTTCCTATTCTATTCTTGTATAAGCATGTTCATAGCCTTCGCCTTCGGTAAGCCTTGGATCGAAGAGGAGAGGCTAGTATTCCCCTTAGCCCTTCCAACGCTATACCTATTCAAGGAGGCTGGTGAGATCGACCCTACAACGAACAAGGCTAGAATCCTAGACCTTAAGAATACTGCGACGAAAGTATTCTGGGGCATGTTCTTAGTTGGAGCAATAAGCGGAATAAACCCACTGATTGCAGAGCTCTGGCCAGAGTTCCCAATAGCATATTGGTGGGGTGAGACAAAGCTTGACATGACCTTCCTAGCTGGTACGGGTATCTATGCATCAGGTATATTCTTCATACCACAGATAGCAGTCGGTCTAGTGCTGCCTAACGACGTTCTAATATCTTTCATACTCGGCTGGTTGATCTTCGGGGTCATTTACCAGTATATAGCTATCCAGGCTGGTTGGGTTGCATACTATGCCAATATGGAGTTCGAGTGGCCTTGGGCTGGTAACTATCCTGGTAGAGTAATGCCCTTCCCCTACAGGTTCTTTGCAATGAACGGTATGGCAATTGGAATAGGCCTTTGGGCATTATACAGACAGAGGAAGAGAATTGTAGACGTTATCTCAGCATTATGGAAGGGCGGTGAGGAAAGGGGACTGTCATTAAGAATTGTTTCATTGTTACTCTTCATCGGTATATTCGGCTGGTACGCTATAATGTTGTCTGATGGCGCCGACCCGATAGTTGCAATCACACTACCTATATTCGCATTCATATTCAACATCTTCTACGCGAGGGTTTATGCCGAGACCTTCTGGCAGGTCGGTGCTGGAATGGGCTTCGCACAAGGGCCATCGATATGGGAGGCAATGTACTACGTTGGTGTTGCAACTAGAGGGTGGCCAACCACTGTTTCTGCAGCAGCACCAATGGCTAAACCTGAATGGTTCACTATAAACAGGCATTATGCTGCAGTTGCAAGCTGGAACACTTCATTCTCAATGATGTCCGGAGGCAGCATGGTTACACTGTATAAGTCTGCTTACGAGCTTAAGATGAAGATGAGAGACTTCCTAATCGCCCTAATCATAGGTACTATAGCATTGCTCTTCGTGCTACTGCCACTGGTTGGATACTTCATCCTGTCGACGAAAGATGGCTATAGGTCGTTCACACACCTTAACAGTTGGTGGTGCTGGACGATGAGTGGGTACTATTTCAGAGGCAGGAGTAGCGTACCAGGGCTTGATGTAACATACAACCTTGGAGTATTAATCGGGCTTGGTGCCGTAGTCTCGATAGTCCTATACCTGCTTAAGACTTACATACCCTTCCTCTGGTTCATCAACGTCCCTGCACTCTACACTTCGATGCTTCAGGCAAACTACATGTGGCTCACCTCGCTGATTGCGTTGATCATAAAATATGTGGCTATCAGGACAATAGGCGTCAAAAGATACGAAGAGTATGCTATGCCTATAGTTGCAGGATGGGTACTCGGATTCGGAGCCATGTGGCTGCCAGCAGCCTTAATCAACTTGTTTGGAGTAGCAATACCTAGGATGCAGAGCCTTTGGCTACCCTAGTTTAAACCTCTAATTTTTTCTTTTTTAATTTCTCTTCAATTCTCCCTTATAATGTGTTAAGCTAGTTATATTAATCAATAGGTCTTTTTGAAACATTATTACGAAAAAAACGTAGGTATAATTATTCGTCGAGAAAGTTTATAATGTATTCCTCAAAAATGCCCTACAATGTTCATCAGCTTGGAGATAACGCCTCCCAAGAGGAACGTTGAAAAAATATCCAATATAATAAATATGGCTAAGGGATTATTCGACACTATAAATTTGACTGATACTCCGATAGGGGAACCGAGAATACCCAGTTTTATCCTCGCCATCTTGTTGAAGCATCGTTTTAATATCGAGCCTATAGTGCACTATAAGACCGTTAACATGAATTCTATGATGCTTAAAAGCGTGCTTTATGGTTGTGTAGCTTCGGGAGTAAGGAAATTCCTATTCATGCGTGGAGATAACCCAGTAGAAGGTTCTACCATTTCAGATATTTCTCCTGAAGACCTTGCCATATGGGCTAGGAATGAGCTTGGTATTGAAACTGGTTTAGCTATTGGATGGCCGACTTCAGTTGAGAGAATTGCTTCAAAGCTCATGTCGAAACCGAATTATGTCTTTACACAAGTATTTCTGACATTAAGAGATGCTGAAGATTTTCGCAGAATGTTCGATAAGGCTGCTGAGAAAGTAGGGTGGAAACCGCCTGTTTATTGTACTCACTTGGCTCATTGCGAGGAGAGTATTGAAACTCTAAGACAGGTTGCTGAGAGTATGGGCATCAAATCTCCAGATTTCAGGATTGGGGTAGACGTAGACATCGAATTACTAGAGGGGTTATCGCGTTTCTTCGACGGCTTCATGATATCCTCTCCCGGCAACTATGAGTATGCAATAAAACTTGCGGAAACCATAAGGTCTAAGCATACTGGTCTTGAAAATGATTGTTAAAGCAGCATTAGTCGGAAGCTTCCCGAGGCCGTTTAAAGTTGGAAGGTTGATGAGCAAGTATAGAGACGGAAAAATCGATGAGGAGACCTACGAGAAAAAGCTTAACGCTGAATTGATGAAGATAATTAAAAAGATTAGCAAAGATGTCTCTATGATAACCGACTGTATGTTCCTCTGGGATGATTTATTCGAACCCTTTTCGAATTCTTTCGAAGGATTAGAGAAGGGAGGTTTATACAGGTTTTTAGACAATAATTTTTACTATAGGATTCCTGTGGTAAAGGGTTTAATAAGGCATATGGATGCAACTCTAGCTTCGTTCGAAAAAGTAAGGAGTATTGTGAGAGGACTAAGGGGCAAGTTGGATATTAAAGCAGTTTTGCCAGGACCCTATACTTTCTCAAAAATGTGTGACAACAGATATTACTCATCTCTTGAGAGACTAGCTATGGATATTGCAGAAGCACTCGGTGAGGAGGCAAGAGAACTTGAAAAAAATGGTGCTGAAATCATAGAGGTACACGAACCACTATTAACTTCGGAAGAAATTGACATGGGTCTTTTTATAGATAGCTTCAAAGCCTTCTCGTCGAAGTTTTCAGCTAAAATTTGGCTCCAAACATACTTTGGACCTATAAAAACCAAGTTAGAGGATCTATCTGACCTAAGGATAAACGTTCTCGGAATAGACTTAGTTGAAGCAGAAGAACAATTCGATAGAGTGCTTGGCATCAAATCAACCTGGGAGCTGGGATTGGGTGCTATTAATTCTAGGAGTACTAAACTAGAATCTGTTAGTAGCCTCAGGTGTCTAATTAAGAAGACGAGTAAAAAATTTAGTAAGGTGTATTTAACGCCTAATGCTATGATGGATTTTATTCCTGTTTCAATAGCGCTTGCTAAAATCAGGAAGATGGGTATTGCATCAAGGGTCTTCAAGAAATGACTGATATAAGTCTCCCGGTGTTACCCACTACTGTCATAGGAAGTTATCCAAGACCTGCTTGGCTTAGAAAAGTTTTGAGACTTTGGAAAACAGGCAAGTTCGACAAAGAGCAAGTTGAAGAAGCGCTTAACGATGCTGTGATAAGCGTCTTAAGTGATCAAGTGGAAGCAGGGATAGATATTCCCAGCGACGGCGAGCAGAGAAGAGACGAGATGGTCGAATACTTTGCCGAAAGGATCGGTGGTTTCAAATTCTATGACCCCATAAGGATATGGGGTAATGCATACTATAGAAAACCCGCTGTTTACGCACCTTTGGAATATAGAGGCAGCATCGTCGTCAGGGAATTCATGTTTTTGAAATCGGTTTGTAATAAGCCTGTAAAAGTTACAGTCACAGGGCCATATACGATAGCTGACTGGAGTTTTAACGAGTATTATTCGAGTAAGGAGGAGTTAACATTCGAATTAGCAAAGATAATAAACAGGGAGATGAAAGCCTTGGAAGAAGCAGGTGCCCCGTATGTTCAAATAGATGAGCCTGCTTTATCAACGCATCCGGATGAATTGGATTGGGCAATCGAAGCTATAAACATGGCTGTTAACAATGTCCGCATTAAAATAGGTATGCACGTTTGCTACGGGGATTATTCTAAGATAATCCCATACTTGGAAAAACTTAGGGTTAGTCAGCTTGCATTAGAATTTGCAAACAGGGGCTTTAAAGATATTGGTATTGTAAAAAAGATGCCTGAAGATAAGGAGCTCGGATTTGGAGTAATCGATGTCCATAATAAGAAAATCGAGACAACAGATGAAGTTTATTATGCAATTAAGAGAATGATTGAAATATTCCCAGCGAGAAGACTATACATAAATCCCGATTGCGGCTTGAAGATGCTGCCAAGGAAAATAGCTAAAGAAAAGATGAGAATCATGGTGGAGGCAACTAGGAAAATCAGAGGGGAGGTAAAAGACGATGGCCCAGTTATTAAAATACCTTAGACCCTAAAAATAATTTTAAACGGATGTTTTTCACCTTTTTTCTTTGTTCTAAAGCATAGTATTATATACCTGCTTATATACTGAATAATTTTATGGACGGGATGAAGCTCTATGCGTTGATTTGGCTGAGTATGATATTAACGGGTGTAGTAATAATTATGTTTATCAGCTTGCAGAAAAAACCTGAAAAAATAATGGAACTAACTATTTCGGGCGGATTTTGGAGTGCATATGAAACATATGAGTATTACTCTAACGGAACTGTATCCTCCAAGGAAAGAAATAGTTTGATATTAATACCAAGCTTTGTATTAGATGAGTTGACGAGTAGGACGAATCTTCTCCTCAAAGCATATCCAAACGGTTTAAAGCTTGAGCCCGAGGAAGGAGCAGCAGACTATTTCATTTATAAACTGACTGTTTATAATAGGGGTAAAGCCATAAATTACTATTGGACTGATGCTAGTGAGAAACCACCCAAAGAACTTGTTTATCTCCATCACTTATTACGCGAAATAAGTGGATTTTCATCAAATACTCAAGATATAA
>JANXDK010000018.1 GCA_025059435.1 Thermoproteota archaeon | reverse complement strand
ATAGTAGTAGGCTTAACCATCCAGCTTCTTAGGGTTCACAAGTATTTCACAGGAGTGACTGTTTAATGAACAGGAAGGTCGTCGCGATAATTCTTCTGCTTCTCTTCCTTACGAGTATGGTTGCAAGCATCCTGCTCAACCTTTTCTAAGAGCTCCGCATGGGCACGAAGATGATTCTCCTGCTTAATTCTCTGGGGACATAAAGAGGCCTAGTCGGCATCCCTTCAACCTTCTTCCTAAAGTATACTGCGAATTCCTCCAGGCTCATCTCCTCAACATGGTCTTTTTCCAGAGTAGACTCCTCCCTTACCACGATCCTCAGGTTTCCGCTCTGCTCCTCCCTGTCTCCATAGACTATTATGAAGGGTATCCAATGGGTCTTCGCCTCAGCAACCCTTTTCGAAACGGTCATGTTCCTGTCGTCAACGCCAACCCTAGCACCCTCTTTCTCAAGCCTCTCCGCAACCCTGATGCTCTGCTCCAAGTGTTTCCCAACATCCACAGGTATTATTCTAACCTGCTCCGGTGAGAGCCAGACTGGAAGCATCGGGGGCTTTCCTTCTGAAACCCTGCCGGCAGCGTTCTCAAGCATCGCAGCCACTGCTCTCTCAACGCTTCCGAAGGATGAGGCGTGGATGATAACTCCAACAGGCTTCTTAACACCGTCAGCATCATAGTAGCAGATGTTGAACCTCTCCCCGTTCTTCACGTCCCATTGAACCGTCGAGATTTGAAGGTTCTCCCCGTTCGGTAATATCGCTTGAAACTCGTTTTTGAAAGCATAGTAATGAGTCATTTCCCTCATAAGCTTGAAGAAAGCTGGGACCCTTAGAGCTTTAACTATCCTCCTGAAAAGCTCCTTATACCTCTCGTAATATTCTTCTACGACCTCGAATCCGAGAATCCAGTTCCCACCTGCTATGATATTATCCATAAGCCTGCCGAACATTAGGCTTAGATTGAAATATTCTTCACAAGCCTGCTCGTCATTCATACAGAACGCATGCATGTCGGTCATCCAGAAGTTCCTGACTCTCATAAGCCCTGTCAGCTCGCCCTTCTGCTCCTTTCTGAAACATATCGCCTCCTCATACACTTTGAAAGGCATGTTCTTATAGGTGAAAACCGTCTTCTGGACGAATGGGAATGCTCCCGGGTCGCTTGCAAACCTCAGAACAAGGTTGTCTTCAACCCTATAATCCCTCTCATGAAACTCGCCCTGGAGCTGTCTTATAGCTTCCACATCCGTCCTGTACAATAGGGGATTCTGCATCTTCATAGCTCCCCACGGTAATGCAACTTTTTTGAAAGCATAGTCCATTATGAGGTCTTTTACAAGCATGCCGTTGGGATACCACTTCATATTCCCAGCGTCGCTCTCAGGACAATAATCAACTAGCTCAAGCTTCCTCATGTTTACGATATGGCTCGGCTCCTTTCCCCCTCCAGCCTTCCCCTCCAGCTCGTTTCTGACGAAAGTCTTTAGAAGGCTTATCCTCGTCCCCGACTTAGAGAACGCTTCACAATCTCTCCAATTCGCCTTATCAACCTCGTATTCAACACCGTCTTCATCCATAATTATGAACCTATGGAACTTGTCCTTCTTCTCAACATGCTTTTCCACAATCCCTGGCCTAATGCTTCTCGAGAGCTCGGCGAGCGCATGACCAAAGTTCACAAGAGTAAAGCCCTTATACCAGCCGAAAGCAGCCCTATGAACTTCGACACCTTCCTGGAGGAGAATCGCATGTAACTTCTTGAGGATACTCATTGCATCAATTGCTCCAGCTAACTCGCTTGATAGATGAGCATAAGGATATAATAGGATGCACTTCGCCTTAACGCTTCTATACACCTCAAGTATCTCTTTACCGGCTTGTCCTACAACTCCCTCCGGATCCTTAACGTCCTCCTTCTCAACGCTTGTGAATACTACTAGGACGTTCTCAAACCTGCCTGCTCTATTCGATTCGTCAAGCTCCTCAGCTTCTTCAACAGCCTTATCCCTAACAATATACTCGAACCTCTCACAATGAATAAGTAATATTCTCAAGCTCTCCCGCTTTCTGTGTGTTTCAAATATAAAAACCTTACATTTATTCGGATTAGTAATTGTGATTCCAATAGCTAAAATGGTTCAATATATTAAGCATAAATTTCATGGTATGATTGGTTTAAAGCTAAAAGCCAGGTGCCTATTTTTTTTTAAAAAAATCAACATATGTACAAATCGATGAGGGTGTAAACTAGAATGGCTTCCATCGCATTCTCTCAACCTTATCTATTACTTCTCCTAGCCTTCTTAAACTCCCTATAGTGAGCCTCACATAAGTACGCCCTCCTGCTCTCCCCGTTCAATTTAAGTCCTGCTTCACTAGCGTTTTTGAAAGAAACCGACCTTAAAGCTTTATTCCGGCAACCTTCAACATTGCATTCAACACCCTTATCCACCTTTCCCAAGGCGACTACACCTATAACTAAGCTTAGCTCATATTAATGTTTGACCCGGTTTCTTTGCAGCCCAGAATCTCCAAGTTGCGTAAAGCCTCTGTAGAACGGTTATTTGACCGAATACTATAAGTAGTATCATTGAGAACATTATTGCCCAATTGAAAAACGGATTTAAGAAAGTTGCTACAGATATTATTATTATCTTCTCGACTCTCTCTAGGATTCCTACTGAAGCGTCCTCCATTTCCCCAACGCTTTCAGCCCTGGCCCTAACATAGCTGGAAGCTATTACGCTGAACATCGCAACGTAGGCTAGAGGCCATTCAATGTAGCCTCCGAGTGCTGGGCCGAGGACATAGAAGAACTCCGTGTACCTGTCTACTAAAGCATCCAATGTTCCGCCAAACCCGCTTACCCTCTTTGTTATTCTTGCCACAACACCATCGAGGACATCGAAAAATCCTGAGAATAGTATTGCTAAACCAGCTAAAAAGAGATGGTTATAGGAATAGAAGAAGGCTGCTACAACTGCAGATAGCAGGCCGAGTATCGTTAAGCCCGTAGGGGTTATCACTGGGGCGAGCATATTACCGAGTTTAGAGAATATTTTCTCACTTTTCCTCCTAAGGCTCCCCAGAACCACCCTTGCCCGCCCCCTCCAAAGTCTGGAGGATGCTCCTGATGTACTCTATTCCTTTCTCAAGAGTATCTCTTCCTTTATCCGTCTGCCGGTAGTAGACCTTCCTGACGTTTATCCTTCCTCCCACACCTTCGGGCTCTACTATTCTTTCAACAAGTCCTTCTCTCTCCATTTTGTAGAGGACAACATAAGCGGTTATAGTAGCTATGGGGATTTTGAAATCGCTCCTGAGCCTTCCAGCTATCTCATAACCATACATCGGCTTTTCCCTTAGCATTGTAAGAATGTACAACCAGAGGTTTTCCTTCGTAAGCTTTTCAACAAGCCTCTCATAAGCCATTACTCAACCACCTTCCTCTCCTCCCTAGACCTTACCCTTACTATACCTGCGTGAACAGCACAGGAGACACAGTAGTACTTAGTGACACTTATCCTTGGAATGAAGGTTCCCGACTTCCTAAGCTCCTTGGCCAAAGTGGGGTCGACGTAGGACACTCTTCTAGTTGCCTTTATGGCTTTGTCTACTGGAATTCTGCTACCGCAATTCGTGCAACTGACGTACTCGGACCTTCCCTTCCCTCCCTTAGCCCTGCCCCTGGACTTTCTCTTCTTGGCCATACCTCTTTTTTTACAGTTATAAGCCTAATATTTAGCTTTTTTCAAGCCACAACGTTTTTAAAAAAGAAGACACGACTCAGCCAGAGGGTTGAGCGTTAAGCATGACCTAGGTCTAACAGTTGGGAAAAACGAGGATTTTTCAGAGTGGTACAGTCAGCTTGTGACGAAATCCGGCTTGGCAGACTACGCTCCGGTACACGGTTGCATAGTGTTCAGAGAACTAGCATATGCCATATGGGAGAAGGTAATGAGCATACTTGATACTGAGTTCAAGAAAATAGGTGTTAAAAACGTTTACTTTCCACTTCTCATACCTGAGAGGCTGCTGAAAAAGGAAGCTGAACACTTCAAAGGCTTTACGCCGGAGGTTGCTTGGGTTACTCACGGTGGTGACGAGCCTCTATCCGAGAGGTTGGCGATAAGACCAACTTCAGAGACTATAATGTATGAGATGTATTCTAAGTGGATAAGGAGTTGGAGGGATTTGCCTTTGAAGCTTAACCAATGGTGTAACATCGTAAGGTGGGAGATAAAGTCTACGAAACCTTTCCTGAGGAATACGGAGTTCCTCTGGCAGGAGGGGCATACAGCCCATGCTACGAGAGAAGAGGCATTGCAACAGGCTCTTGAAATATTGAAGATTTACAAAAGGTTTGTTGAGGAATATTTAGCAATACCCGTCTTAGACGGTTTTAAGACTGAGTGGGAGAAATTCGCGGGGGCTGAGGTCACTTTCACGATTGAAGCCTTAATGCCTGATGGTAGGGCGCTTCAAGCAGGTACTTCTCACTTCCTAGGTCAAAACTTTTCAAAGACCTTTGGAATCGCATTCCTAGATAAAGATGGTTCTACTAATTACGTGTGGCAGACTTCTTGGGGCGTTTCCACGAGGCTGATAGGAGCAATGGTTATGGTGCATGGAGATGATAGGGGTCTCGTAATACCTCCGAAGATCGCTCCCCTTCAAGCCGTAATAATACCAATATTCTACAGCGAGGAGGAGAAGATACAGGTATTCTCGAAATGCAAAGAGGTTGAAGACAGGCTCTTGAATAGGGGTATTTCAGCTCAAGCGGATTTAAGAGAAGACTATACTCCAGGATGGAAGTATAACGACTGGGAGCTTAAGGGAGTACCAGTTAGGATAGAAATCGGTCCCAGAGATGTTAAAGATGGTATGCTCACATTATTCAGGAGAGATCGGCTTGAGAGAATTAGGATAAGGGATTCTGAATTAGAGGACACAATAAATTCGCTTCTAGAGAAGATTCAGAAAAGCCTTTTCGAGAAGGCTAAGAATATGATGAGTGAGAAGACTGGTAGAGCAAGAACGATCGACGAGCTTTCTAAATTAATTTCCAGGGGCATGATGGTTGAAGCATGTTGGTGCGGCTCTAAGGAATGTGATGAAATGGTGAAGGAGGAGACTGGTGCATCCATAAGGCTAATCCCATTCGAAGAGAAACCTGTTTTCTCAAACTGTGTAAATTGTGGGAAACCGGCCTCGAAGGTAGTATACTTCGCAAGAGCATACTGAATTAAGAAATGGTTCTCGTAGCGGGAATAGACGAGGCTGGAAGGGGTTGTGTAATAGGTCCTTTAGTGGTTGCAATGACTGGTGTCGAAGAGGGGAGGATTCCCCTCCTCGTTAAAGCGGGCGTTAAGGACTCTAAGATGCTTAGCCCAAGTAAGAGAATTCTCATTGCATCGAAGGTGAGGGAAATATCCAAGGTGGTTGAAGTCAGGAGTATTAGTGCGAATCGAATAGATGAGCTTAGGAAAAATGGGATAAGTCTGAACGAAATAGAGGCAATTTTAATCGGAAGCATACTAACCAAACACCGTCACGGAACTTTTTATGTTGATTCGGTCGACAGAGATTGTAACAGATTTAGAAGCATAATACTGAAGCATACATCCGGTTTTCAGGGAAAGCTCGTAGTAAGGAATTACCTCGATGAATCAAATCCGCTCGTAAGTGCTGCCAGTATAGTAGCAAAGGTAGAGAGAGACAGGGCTGTTAAGAGAATACTCAGGAAAGCCGAGCTGCCGATATGCTCAGGATATCCGGGAGACTCTAAGACTATAATAGTTGTGGAGCAACTACTTAACTCCGGGAGCGGAAGAGGACTCGTAAGGATGAGTTGGAATACGGTTCGGAGAATTAACATACGGCTTAATCAAGATAAGCTTAACAAGTTTTTCTAAATCTTCCTAGATATTATCAATTCATGCATCATAGCATAGGGTTCAATGTCAACGATTTCTTCAATCCTATATCTTCCAGTTGCCTCAAGATTCGCCTCTTCCCTCCTAAATATTTCACTGGGCTTTCTCGTCGAGTCAACACTACTGGCCTTGAGAGCGATTACGAGAAAACCGCCCTTTTTTAAGAAGATGTCTGCATTCATAACAGCTATACTAACTTCATCCGGTTGAGCTATATCACAGTAAACAGTCTCGACCTCTTGCAGCAGCCAGCTGTATTCAAATACGCTTCTAGCATCACCTAGAATAGGTACAACGTTCCGCCTTTTTCCAGAAACTTTTTCAATAAAATCTCTAAAGGGCCTATGCGCAACCTCAACAGCATAAATAATGCCTTCCGACCCAACTATGTCAGAGACATGACTGACTGTAGTTCCCGATGCAGCCCCCAAGTAGAGTATCCTCCAGCCTGGCTTTATGAAGAAGTTTTTCAAACCTTTAATGATCGCAGCAGCTATCTTACTCCTATAGGGATTCCAGATTCTGTATTCATCGTTACCTATTTTAACAATCTTCTCACCGTAGACTATAATTCCGGGTGCAATGCTTAAAGTAGCTATGTGACTTCCCTCTTCATCTTCAATCTCGTATACTCCTTCAAAAAATTTCCTCTGCCTCAACTCGCCCCGCCTCTTAATGCCTTGATCCTATTTTCTAATTCCCTCTTAAGTTCTTCTCCGATAAACCTTCCGGAAAAGTAATCAACTCTTGCTGCGACGGCTATCCTACTTGCCAATAGTCTTGCAACCTTGCCTCTTATCTTCCTAGGCGACCCGTGAACCCACGGGTGTTGAAATATTATACCATGTTTAGGAGGCTTCCCCCTCTTCTTCAGCGCTCTGAAAAGAGCCTTCTCAGCCCCTAGTATTTGGATTGTTGAAGCAGGCAGGCTTGCTAGCCTAGCTAATGATCCTACTTTAGAAATCAACCTCGCCCCCAGAATAGGTCCTATTACTGATGCAACGTTTGGTGCAGTCTCCTCCATGAAGTCTCCTATTTGCTTCTCCACTATATTCCTACACTCCCTACTCTTTAAGTATAGCTCTGCCATTTTCTTAACGTAATCTGATTCAAAATTTCCAAAGCATATCCTTTCAATGATTTTTTCAAAATCCTTATTCTCTTCTAAAAGACTTGGAGCCCGCTCCCTTATCCACACTATTATCCTATCTTGAATCACATTCATAATCTTAACAAGCTCATCGTAGCTTTGCAATGCCATAACTATATCTAAATCCTTGCGTTTAGCCAACTCGTTAATCTTATCTTGTGCAAGCTTATTCGCAACCATCAACATGAAACTCTTATACTCTTCTACGCTTAGGCCTAGGATTTTGAGAATGGTTTCAAAATCTGACCTGAGCTTAACAGCATCATCCAACGGTTCTCGAACAATCGGTTTCAAACCTATTGATGATAAAGTACTAACTGCACTTCTTCTTTCAACAAAAATAATTCTTCCCTTCCATTTCCTTAAGAATGATGCAACGCCACGAACAACCTCTCCCCTGTAATAGCTTACTGCTTCTTCAAAATTATTGAAAGCGTAAGAAGCTACTTCTTCATCATTGAAGACTATCAATCCCACTGGCGTTTCTACAAGGCTTAAACGTTCTTCCAATTCGTATCATTGAGCATAAAAAGACAGTATTAACTTTTCCCTAGGCTTAGATTTTAAACATGATTTCTTCTATATGCTTCATAAGATTCCTTAACCCAGAGGGAATACCCTCTTACAGGACCCCTCGGACGTATGACTAACAAAACCTTCTTATATTCGGGAAGCTTTGGCGTAACAGCGTATATAAGCTTGGCCTGAATTATTGCTTCGAGAATTCTCTCCATGTCTGTATGAAGGTTCGCATGGTCTTCAGTAGGCATTTATTATGCTGAGTAACAAGTATGGAATCATTATTTAAGCGTTTTTAAACCTCCAGAAATATGATATCAGATTATTTCTCGTTTGCCTAATTGTTAGCATATTCTTGAAAGAGAGCTTTCTAAGGTATTATATTTATTCAAGGAAGTATTGCTATATGCCACTCATTGTTCCCAAATTACTTGTAATATCACAAAGATTCATGTTCTTTTTTTACTCGTCCCTGTTTTTCTACCAACTCTGTAGTGCTATGCGAAGAGAAAGCAGAATAAGTTCGCCCTTTTACGAGAGGAATGTTTAAGAACAAGTCTATGCATTATTCTTAACACAAAGAGGTGTTAATGGGAATGGTAACACACGGAAACATTACCCTAGCAGGTAAAGTCCGTAGTCTTACTCCTAAATTACCTAAGAAGGAGCGTCAACCGGATATGCCACGTAAAAGGACTAGGAGCATTTATCGTAAGAGAGTTGTGTTAAACCGTCAGCCCGGCCAGATATGGAAACAGTTGCGTGTTTAGACTTCTTTTTCTTTTAGTTCAATCGAATTAGAACTGAGAAAAGGTAAAAGAAATCTGTTGATAACAAGAGAGAATAGTATTATACTGGAGTATCATAGGCTGCTATGGCTTTCGAAAATTATGATTAAAACTTAGGTTTAACACTAACGACGTATTTAAGATTCTCAGGAAGCTGGGCATATTTCGTCCGACCATTGTTTTTCCTAATGTCTAATAGAATTATCCTTGACGTCATAGAGTAGAGTAATTCTGTTACTTTCTCCCCGTCAATTTGAAGACAATAGTCTATTGGAAAAAGGAAACATTCCGTTTTATTGAAGCATCTTGTAGCGTTGTACTTAAGCCATAGGATTTTAGAAGCTGAAAATACTGGATTTATACTCAAACCAGTTATCGATAGAATCTTCTGGATCGAGAGTTTTCTTAATCTGTTCTACTTGCGACAGGATCCTATTGTCAAGCCATATTATAGCGTTATAGAGAAAACTTCCACCCCAGATAACTACTTCTCTTTGTAAAGAGATTGTCATACCAATTATTTCCTTGCCTTCTGCCTTCCACTTCCTCAAAGTTTCCCTTATTGTTTTTATAACGACCTTCCGCCAAGTCATGGGGTCTTGTTCTGCCCATCCGGGCTGGGGTGAATAACCGGATATTCCTCTTGTGCTAAAACTTTCCATGTGAAGATTATCGTTTTACAAGATGATGTAAAGTCTATGCTTAAAATGTAGGGTGATTTTGAACCCATGTAGTTTTAAAAAGCATCATCAGATTTATATATTGTTTGTCTCATACTACCTAGTAAAAATTACTTCCGTAGACCAGCAACCTGTCTCACGGACAAAAAGGCTATGCTTCCTACAATAAATAGCTAAAAACGAATTCC
>JANXDK010000017.1 GCA_025059435.1 Thermoproteota archaeon | reverse complement strand
TATTACATTACATTTATAGCCATTTTTAAGTTTAATGTAAGTTTAATGGTAGGAAAAACCATATGATAAATGATAATATATTCTCAGAATATTATGGAAGATGGGGATTAAAAAGGATGAGGCTAGACGGCTTTGAGAAAACTTATTGAATCCGGATGGAGGTACATCATTGAATTGCAAATAAGATGTTCAAGAACCTTTATACCATTCTTCTTGACTCCTTATGAATTCATCAAACACATCTGTAGCCTCATCTATAAGTTTATTGAACTCTATCTACGGATCACGTTTTTAAGCTAGCTTATACTTTCCCAGAAATCTACCGAATCCCCTTCCTATAGGCCGCGAGTCCCCCGGCTTTCATTATGTTCATTATGAATTCAGGATAAGGTGAGAAATTTAGTTCAACGCCTGTTGTTTCGTTTTTAACAATTCCCTTCTCAAGGTCTACTATCGCAATATCCCCTTCTTTGAAATACTTATTGACGTCTCTAACTTCTATAACTGGTAATCCAACGTTTATCGAGTTTCTGAAAAATATCCTGGCGAATGAGCATGCTACTATCGCAGATATTCCTGCTTCCTTGATTACCCTGGGAGCGTGCTCCCTGCTCGAACCCATTCCAAAAGTCCTCCCAGCTATAATACTGTCTCCCTTGGATATTTTCGAAGCTAGAGTTGGATCAAGGTCTTCAAAAACGTGTTTGGCAAGCTCACTGAAATCCCCTGTCCTAAACTTGTACTTCGCAGGTATTATCACATCAGTGTTAATATGGTCTCCCAGAACCCAGACTTTCCCTCTTAATATCATTTTATCATCAGCCTCCTATGAACTTCCTTGGGTCTGTTATAACGCCTTCGGCTGCTGAAGCGGCTGCAGTCGCTGGGCTTGCCAAGTATATACTAGACTCCGGATTCCCCATCCTACCCTTGAAATTCCTGTTAGATGTAGAGACCGCTACCTCGCCTGATCCGAGTATTCCAAAGTGTACTCCTAAACATGGTCCACACGTGCTATGGGTTACTGTACATCCTGCTGAAACGAGCTTGTCTATGATTCCGTTTCTAAGTAGGTTTAGGAAAACCCTTCTAGAGGCAGGTATTGCAATACACCTTACGCCTTTCTTAACGCCTTTCTTTGAAAGTATTCTAGCAGCTATTTCGAAATCTTCCTCCCTTCCATTTGTACACGAGCCTATGAAAACCTGATTAATCTCCAAGCCTTCAAGCTCCTTAACGGGCTTAACGTTATCAACGTTATGGGGAACTGCTACCACTGGCTCTAGCTCATCGAGTCTATAGCTGAGGCTCATAGCATAGTAAGCGTTTTCATCAGGTTTGAATATGCTCTTATCTTTTAAATTGCTTGCATCAACGTTTTTAAGTGTAACCTCATCCAGTGGGAAGATGCCGTTCTTGGCACCCATTTCCACAACCATATTGCATACAGTCATCCTACTCGCCATAGAAAGGGACTTAACACCATCCCCTTGGAATTCGACGCTCATATAAGTTGCACCATCTGCTCCTACATCCCCTATTATCCTTAGGATAAGGTCTTTCGACATCACTCCCGGCTTTAAACTCCCGGTTAAAGAGACTTTCATAGCCTCTGGAACTTTGAACCATAGTTTTCCCGAGGTCATTACTTCTGCAAAATCTGTTGAGCCTATCCCAGTTGCGAATAGGCTGAATGCTCCTAATGTAACAGTGTGGGAATCAGCACCGACTATCACCATCCCTGGCTTAAGGCTCTCATTCTCGGGTATGACTTGATGACATATCCCCTCTCCAACTTCGTATACTCTTATACCGTTTTCTCTTGCAAACTTTCTTAACTTTAGCTGGAGGTTAGAGGCTCCTTCGTTTGGACTGGGGGAGGCATGGTCTATCACAAATCTTATCCTCGAAGAGTCGTATACTTTACTAGACCCGAGTTCGTTGAAAGCATCTATCGCTAATGGCCCTGTCCCGTCATGGGCATAGGCTAAGTCTATGTCTACAACCACTATTTCACCCGGCTTAACTGGCCTCCCAAGCCTGTTTCTAAATAGCTTCTGAATTATCGTCTCGCCCAATTCGCCAGCCTTTTAACAGGGATTTATATAAAATTTTTCCTAAAACTAGAGCTCGAATATCTCAACTTCATGCGTCGAAGAATCGTATACACCTATAGTAGATCTTCCAGTTAAGTATCCACATGCCTCACCAGGGTTAATCCATAGCGTTACTCCTATCCTCCTCACCTTCTCTTCATGAGTATGACCTGAAACTATTAGGTCGAACATGTTTTTACTCGCTATCTCCTCGATAAGCTTCGAATCTTCACCATGTAATAACAACGTCTTCTTACCGTCTAATTCTAGTATTGCAGCGGGCCAGTAGAATTGAGCACCTATTTCTGAAAACATCCTTTGGAGATTGCTCCTATCACCGTCATTATTACCGTATACGAGTATAAGCTTAGCATTACAATCCTTAAATTTCCTGGCTGTAAACGGGCTTATGACATCGCCGGCATGAAGCACAACTTCCACTTTTCTCTTGTTAAAGAATGCTACTGCTTTCTCAATCATGATTAAATGGTCGTGGGTATCGCTTATGAGCCCGATGAGCATATCAATACGTTGTTTACTATCAGATTTAACTTTTTTCATTTAAACACGCTGTGCGTTGAATCGTATAAATCAAAACCATATGGTATACTCAAATATGACCAGATTATTTTATCTTCTTACCTGTTATTAGAGTTTCTGTCCTTAATACTCCCCTAACCTTCCTAAAATTGTTAACGATCGCATCTAATTCCTTTAGGCTTGGGACTTCTTCGACTCTAACAATATAATCGAAAGAAGAGCCCCATATCTCAATTATTTCAGTAACTCCCTTATTCTTAGCTATTATTTCTCTACAGAAGTCTTCAAAATACTTATCTCCCATACTTTCAACATCTATAAGTATTTGTGCAGAAAGACTCTCCGGAATATTTATCTTAGTCATACCCGTCTTGTTTAAAACCTCTGCTATGATTATATTCTCCATCGCCGATGCCCCTCTTCCATGAAGGAGATATGCAGACTTAATCCTGTCCCTTATCTCTTCAAAAACTTCTTCACCAAGCATGCTGATTTCCACCCCCATTTTCTTCAATGATGCTTTAACACCTTCACTACCGACCATTGGCCCTAGGGCAAAACTGCTCTCTCTACCAACTAAGCTCGCGTCAAAAGGCTGATATGTCAAGGGATCTCTAAAAACAGCCTTCTGATGAGTGCCAGCGGTATGCGTGAATACGTTACTTCCGGAAATGGGTTGATTGGGAGGTATTTCTATTCCTGAGACCTTACTTACATACTCTGCAAGCTTTATTAGCCTTCCAAGATCATAATCATCATAACCGAATTTTACCTTCATCCAAGTTGCCAGGACTAGTGTATCAGGTATTCCAGCCCTCTCGCCAAGGGCGTTGATTGTACCATGTAATATTCTGGCGCCGCTCATCCATGCTTCTAAGGTGTTTGCAAGAGCCATGCCCATATCATTGTGAAAGTGTGCCTCTATTACACACTTAGCCCCAGCTTCCCTTAAAAAACTAATTACTTCACCATAGACTCTCCTAACATCTGTTAATGAGGCACCGCCTGAAGTATCGGGGAGGCTTACAGAATCTGCACCTGCTTCAACTGCTTTAATCACAACCTTCTTTAGGAAAACCGGATCTGCCCTGAAAGCGTCTTCTGCAGTATACCTAACTTTATAACCCTTACTCTTAGCATAACTAATCGCTCTAGGAACCTGTTTTAATACGAATCCGCGTTTATCCTCTATTTTGTCAAACTTTGCCTCCAAATGTCTATCTGCTGGTGAAAGGTAGAGCGCTACCCACTCTACGTTTTCGGGTGCAGTGTCGACATCTGATTCCAATGCTCTACAATGGACAACCTTAAAAGCCCTAGTCTTTATCTTACTAAGCTCTTCTACGAGTTTCTTCTCACCCTCACTTGCATAAGGCGATCCTATTTCAATAAAGTCTATGCCGGCATTATCGAGTTCCTGAAGTATTGTAATCCTCTCATCTAGAGTGAAATATACTTTAGGTGTTTGAAGCCCCTCTCTAAGAGTAGTATCGAGTATTAACGGCTTCTCTAAAGTGTGCATGACTCTTCAAAGCGATGTAAAGTTCCTTAAAAAACTTTAATAAAAAACTAATTCAGAAACACTATCTATAGACCTTATCAATTCTACGATCTCCTTCACTTGATTATGCGAATCCTCGATCCATTTAAAAACTTTGATCATAATTATTCTGTTATTCGGTTGTAAAAATATCAAACACAAAAATCTTCCATCATGGGACACAAGGTACTCGTATCCATGCATCCTGACGTAGAAACCTTTTCCCCTTATCAACCGTGCCAGTTTAAGCCTGTTCTCCGGGAACATGAATGGGGACTTTTTCCCTCCGTTTCTCAATTTTAATCAACCCTTTTCAAAAACGGTTCTAATTTCATCTTTATCATGCAAGCTCTACAGGTATTCTTAGCTGAGGGGTTTCCACAAATCTTGCAACGTTCTACTCTTGAAGCAGAAAACTCTTTTTTCAAAAGTGGTAATATTCTTAAAAAATTGTTTACCAAACCGTGTTTAACACCTGGGATAGTTGATTCGAGTCTGTTTAAAAAATCCCTTATCTCAAGTCTATAGTTCTCAACGTGATAGGGACATTGGACGAAGTCTACTTCAATGCCGTTGAGTAGAGCATATATAGTATCCTCTTTCTCAGTACAAAAGTAGAATGGTTTAATTCTTTGAGCAAAACCCTCGTTGCTAACGACCCCTGTCTTAGGTCCGAGACGTGCGAGTAGAGAGGGATTCCCCCGGAGATAATTCATCATTATCGTTTGAGCTTCATCGTCAAGATTGTGTCCAGTAGCAACTTTGGAGAAGCCGAGTTCTTTAGCGACATTGTTTATCAAGTTCCTCCTGAGTATCCCACATATGTAACAAGGTTTTAAATCAAGCTTGTTCTCCTTTGAGATCTTAACAGCCTCGTCTAGAGTAAAACCGTAATATTCTTTAAAAGAATATATGTGAATGAGTATCTCCCTCTCTTCGCAGAATTTAACAATCCCTCTGAGTTTAATATCCCTATAACCAGCTATGCCCTCGTCAACCGATATTGCAGCTATGCCCCCGTTCTTATTTTTTATAAGATTCCATAGGAAGTTGAGGAGTGCAGTGCTGTCTTTTCCTCCTGAGCAGGCGACGAGTACTTTCTCCCCGTATCTTAGTAAATCGTACTTTTTAATCGTTCGCATGACCTTTGTCTCAAAATACCTTTTAAAATGCCTCGGACACAGGCTCCTGCCACTTAAAGATATGTAAACCCCGTTATTCTCACAGTCTTTACAAACCATTTCTTCAACCACCTGAAACAACGCTCAAAAGCTTGATCTCGTCACCATCCCGAAGGATTTCCCTCTCCGTCACTATAACCCCGTTTTTAACCGGGACTACTTCGGAAACACTTATTCCTAGAACCTTAAGGAGATCCTCAACCCTACTACCCTCATCTAGGTCAACTAGCTTAGTTTCGCCAACTCTCTGTATGAACGCTTTGATCCTCATACTGTTAACGCCAGCTACGTTGATGAAGTGGAGCTGCATTTAAACCTAAACCATCTTCAAAGATCATTTACTCAAAATATGTTTTTGCTTAAATAAATGCTCTACTACAGTTCTAGCCTCTGGTTCTTCCCTGAGATTTTTAAAACTTTTCAAGTAAAACTCTGCTGATCCAGAAGGGTTATTTAGATTATTTTCTCATAGTGAAAGTTTCGAAAACCTTGAAACCTCTTTTCTTTTATGCTTTACAAATCTGTTTGTCAAGCCTCCTGTATTTCAAGTCCAAATAAATGTTATTAAATGGCTGAATGATTTTATGATATTGATTGCTGACGAGAGTTCTGAAGACGGATAGGCATAATCCCTCGAAAAAGGTGCTTCAAGAAGCGGCGGAGGTTTTAAAGTCAGGTGGCCTAGTCGCCTTTCCGACGGAAACCGTGTATGGTTTAGGTGCTGATTCTTTCAACGAGGATGCTGTCCTTAAAATATTTAAGGCCAAGAAAAGACCTCCGGATAATCCTGTAATAGTCCATATTTCAGAAATGGATATGTTGAAAGAGGTTTCTACCACTATACCAAAGAGAGTTAAAAAAATGATAGAGGATCTTTGGCCCGGCCCGTTGACGATCGTTGTCCCAAGGTCTAAAAAGGTTCCGGCCTCGGTTTCCGCTGGATTAGACACGGTTGCTGTGAGAATGCCTGCCCACAACGTGGCCCTCGGTTTAATTAAACATTTGGGTTCTCCAATAGCAGCCCCCAGTGCAAACCTTTCGGGAAGACCTAGTCCAACGAATGCTAGAGATGTGTATGAGGATTTAAACGGTGCTATTGAGATGATAATCGACGCTGGCGATACCTTCATAGGCGTTGAATCCACAGTGGTTCATGTTACAGAAAACAAGTCAGTCATACTCAGGCCTGGCCCAATCCCGATTGAGACTCTTAGAAACTATTTGAATGATATCGAATTGCACCCCTCAATCCTCACCGGAAAATTCGAAGGGACTCCTGCTTCGCCCGGTATGAAGTACCGGCATTACGCTCCCAAGGCTGAAATGGTTGTAGTTGAAGGAACATACGATAGGGTTTTAGAGAAGATAGTTGAAACAGTCCATGATTATTTAAAAGCCGGCCTTAAAGTAGGCTGTATTGTTTCCGAGGAGACTGCAGTGAAACTTCCGAGTCAGACCCTTATAGAAGTACTTGCTCCCCGTAACAGGCTTGACTTGATTGCTAGAAGATTATTTTCAGCGCTTAGGAATTTGGATAGGAGAAATCCAGATATCATCGTTGCTGAAGGTTTTCCAGAAGAGGGTATAGGTATGGCTATACAAAATAGACTTAGGAAGGCTGCTGGATACCGTATATTGAAGGTTTAACTCATCAAGTTACTGTAGCACCATCTGATATCTTACTATCTGGACATATCAGCGAGATCTTGTTTTTATCTTCTATTGCTGCAAGTATCATGACCTCTGAAACCTGTCCCATGAGAACAGCTGGCTTGAGATTCGTGACGAAAACGTACTGCTTTCCAATCAATTGCTCAGGGCTATAATACGGTCCCAAACCTGCTACAGACTGTTTCACAATATTATTTCCCAAACTCACTTGAAGCTTTAACAATTTTTCAGAACCTTTGACCTTCTCTGCGGATACTATTGTTCCCACAACCATCTTTACCTTCTTAAAGTCTTCAATGCTTATTTCAGAGCTCATTTCAAAGCTCTACTCTTAAACATGCTTATAAAGCTAGCTCTAAAAAAGATTAATCAAGGCTTATGAAAGAATATTTTTCATCTTCCAATTCGAGGGCAGCTGGCTCTATGCCATAGAACCTGCATGAGAAGACATTTATCAGATCTCCTTCGAAAAGTACTCTATATCCTCTAAACATTGGTTCATGACTTCTTACCATCATTTTAAGACCGTTTTCCTTTAAAAATCTCCGAAGAGCATTTTTACCAAAAAAGTAAACCCTCGGCCCCCTAGGGTTTGGAGCAAATTCCTCAACTTCTTCTGAAGGATCGTTCCAAATTGTCTCGAAGATTCTAGTATCTTGGGGCTCAACTCCTCCTTTTCCAGCTTCTTCAAGCTCCTTTACTCTTCTCACATTTCTCGCTAGTCCTCCGTGTACTAGTATTACCTTATCTTTGAATAATGCAACAAAAGGCATTTCTGAGAAAATCTTGAGATAAGCATTGTAAACTTCTTCATACTCTTTCTTAAACCTCTTTATTAGGATATCTATGAAGCCATAGGAAAAATTCATTAATGGTGTTTCATGATTCCCTCTTAAGAGGAATATTCTGTCAGGATTGTTCTTTTTCTCATTTAAGAGTAAGTTTATCACACCGCTTTGATAGGGTCCCCTGTCAATATAATCCCCTAAGAAAACTATGCCTGCTTCATCAAGTCTTTCTAAATGGGTTATAGCATTGACACATGATTCTAAATCCCCATGAAGATCGCCAATTACCAAGATTTTTTCAAATTTTAATCTTAAAATCGGTGGCTCTTTCTGAAACACCTCATAAGTTTCCTCGCAAAGATTTACGGTTTCCTCCTTGCCCAGCTTGTCGAATCTCTCTAAAGCTTCTTCTAAATCCATCTCTTCCTACTATTAACAATTAGCAAGATTAATATTCTTGCCTGTTTTCAAGGCTTATCATCTTGAAGAACCTGAAAGAACCCCGTAAGATAATGCCAATATTGCTCCAAGCCATTATTATAACTTTTGCAACTGGATTAGTCGGTCTCTACGATTATTCCCCACCTTACCATTATGTTAAGAATGGTCTTCCACTTCCATTCTTAATACAGGTCATAAATGTTAAAATTGCTGAATACGGAGTTGCAGAATATGTTGATATTAGGGTAGACTCTTTATTCTTTTTCTTTGATGTTCTCTTTTGGACTTGTTTTCTCTTCTTTCTTAGGGTTTTGGGGATGATTCTTAAGAGAATTTTTTCTCCTAGAATTAATTAGGACGTATCCAAACATCATTGTCACTAAGCCGACTGTCAGAGAAATAATGTAGAAAATTTCTTTAAACAAGAATATTCCTGCAAGTATAGATCCTACAATAAGGACAATACTTATCCACTCTAACCTATTATGTGACAACAGTAGTAAGTTTTTAATAAAGGAGGATTTAAATCTATCCTTATATTTAACTTCGCACTAGAATCGTCTAAAACAGTATTTTAATCAGCAAGTTGCGAAATCCTTTTCTCAAAAAATTTAAACGCTAATAAGGTTATGTAAATTGCTATTATAGTCAATACTAAGAGATATACAGTTTGATAATCTCTTAATGTTCTATGATTTTCTACCGAGTATGTTTTTGAAATATCTTCCTCCACATAAAGGTAAACGCTACTCTTCCTTATTCTCTCTTCTACTTTTCTGCTTTCTTCAACGAAATCTATTTCTGAATACCTTTCTGATTGTAAGACGAATTCTCTTGCCGAGGCGGATTTGCTTATGGCGGACAATGGTTCAGGTTGAGAGTATCCATAGGTCATGTCAATTGGAAGCCAGCCCCAAGGGGGAACGTATGCTTCAACCCAACCGTGCCATCCGATCCCCCTCGAGGAAATATATAGATGTCCATCCCATGTGCTTCCTGTGATTCCATAATCATTCGAAATTATTCCACCGGTCTGTAAATAGGATGGTATTCCAACAGACCTAAGCATCGTTATGAGAAG
>JANXDK010000016.1 GCA_025059435.1 Thermoproteota archaeon | reverse complement strand
CATAAGGACGACTGAAGAGAGGCATCGTAAGGTATCGCAACTGATATTCACGAAAATGTTTGAAAACGGGGATATCTATAAGAGTAGCTACAGCGGCCTCTACTGCTATGGTTGTGAAGAGTATAAAACGGAAAAGGACTTGATTGATGGAAAATGTCCTGAACACGGTACTGAACCTGAATACATTGAGGAAGAATGCTACTTCTTTAAGTTAAGCAAGTATGAGAAACAAGTTTTAGAGTTGATTGAGAAAAACCAATTCGTAATCCCTGAGAAAAGGAAACAGGAGATGATTGCAAGGATAAAATCTGAAGGGTTGAAAGATCTTGCAGTAAGCAGGTCGAGAGTAGGCTGGGGTGTAGAAGTGCCCTTCGACCCTAAGCACAAGATATATGTTTGGATTGATGCACTTGTTAATTACATTTCAGCACTAGGTTATCCTGATGGGAAGAGGTATAAGAAGTACTGGCCTGCGGATGTTCACTTAATCGGTAAGGGTATAAATTGGTTTCATTCAGTCATATGGCCGGCTATTCTTCTCTCATGCGGTATTCCACTGCCTAAACATATTTTGGTTCATGGATACATAACTATAGGAGGGGAAAAACTCTCTAAATCAAAAGGGACTGCTATCGATCCATTTAAATTGTTAGAAAAGTATGAAGTTGATGCTGTAAGATATTTTCTTGCGAGGGATATACCCTTCTTTGAAGACGGTGATTTTACTGAGAAAGCTTTAGTGGAGAGAGTTAACGGGGAACTCGTGGGGAATATTGGGAATTTTATTTACAGAACATTAACGCTTATTTGGAATCTTTACGATGGAAAAGTTCCGGAGCCTCATGGCTATGAAAATGATGAGGAATGTGTAAGGCTTTTAGAAAGTATTAGAAATCTGTCTAAAGTGATGAGAGAAAAGATTGAAAACTATGAGATAGATAAGGCCCTAAAAGAGGTTTCTGACTTCGCTATTCAGTGCAACAGGTTCTTGCAGATTAAAGAACCTTGGAAGACGAAAGACCCTAACGCTCTGTTTCTTTGCGTGAACGTTGTTAGGACGCTAGCCATAGTCCTATGGCCATATTTACCAGCCTCGTCTGAGAAGATTTGGAAAATGCTCAATTTAGAACATACTCCTATAGATTACGGCTGGGATTCGGCTAGCGAGCTTGCAATAAAGCCCAAGCATGAAATAGGTAGACCAGAAATAGTTTTCAAGAAGATAAAATCAGGTTAAACGTGAACCGACTTTTTTTATCTCCATCATTCGTGTAAACATAGACGTTTTACTAAGTTGAATAACTGTTAGGTCTTGCACGAATCTACTAGAAACCTAACCTTATATTTCTCTTTCATATCGATCTCATTTTGATGACCTTCTCATATACTAATAACAAATCTTAAGCGAGGCTCGTATTAGATGAATTTTACCGGGAAATAGAATAGTTTGTTAAGATCGTGTTATTCTCCACATGACTACATCTAACTCGTTTTTTCATAAGATGTTTTTAGATTCGAGCTCCTCAATTATTTTCCTACAAGTGATAAACGATTTCTCAGCTCTTTCAATAGCGTCTTTAGCATCATCCTCTCCTATCACCTCATCTGGAGACAGAAACGCCTCCTCTCCTCCGTAGAAGCTTATTTCCCTCTTTTTAACTAGAATCTTAGAAGACTCAGAGAGATAAGCCAATTCTCGTTGAAACCATTCTGGGAACCTCTGTCTAACGCTTAACAATACATCTGAAACATCGTGCACCTTAGGATATTCTATGCCAACTACCTTAAGCACCGCCTTTAAAGAAAGTTCAACACATTCTTGACTCAACCTCACGGCATATGGATGATTTTCTTCTCGATAAGCGTCTTTAGCATCGCTAAGCCTTGCCTCAGCTTGTCTCAAGTAAGATTTAGCAATCTTGATAAGTCTCAAACAATTATTTCCTCCCCAAACATATAATCAGGCTTCAAATCCCAATACCAATTATCCTTATCAATAAAAACCCTCTTAGCACCGATCTTAAGCAATTCAACTTTTAACTCCGTTAACACTCTTTCTAAGAACCTATCCTTATCGTAAAGGATAATAGCATCCTCGGTAATGTCTATAAATAATAAAGGCTTTCTCAAAGCTTCCTCTTCAGTAAGAGGGTAGAAGCTGAAGCTAGTGTAGATACCGTGCTTCCTGAGCCATGCAAGCTCTTCAATCCCTTCTTCCAATCGGCAAAGCATATCTATCCTCCTTCCGATGCTTCCGGAGAAACTATTCGAAACAATGAGTAGATCTATATCGCTATTCTCTTTTGCTGTTCCACGTGCAACAGAGCCATATACAGCCAGGGAAGTCAGCTTTAAATAATTCGAGAGAACCTGAAAGGCGTCGCATAAAACTTTAACATATCTTTCTTGAGGAACCATACGCAAGTTTCCAATTACATCGGAAGCCAGGAGTATGAAATTTATGGGATCAATAAGCCTGTATTGCCTAGGCCTCCCCTTATCGAAGACGAGTAAAACCCTTTCTTTATGAAGCTTGCTGAATGCTACTGAAAGCCTTTTTTTATCAATTCTTAGATAGTCCAAGGCATCTTTAAAAGTGAATAATTCATTTTCGAATCTTAGGAATAGCTTGGAATATATTTTTCCTAGCCAAGCAGCTATCCACATTCTTTTCTTGTCTAACTATAAGTTAAGATTAACAATTTATTAACTTAACTACCAATTTTATTATTGTAAAAGTTTTAGAATCAAGTTGAACCTTGTGAAAAGCGTTTTTAAACCTTTGGTGTCTTAGTATTTTTTAGGATGATTCAAGCGGGCTCATAAAAATTCAGACGTTCTTTTCCTACTTCAACTCCTCAAGCTTTTAGACTATTTGAATCCTGAGGCTTATTATCAAATCGAATCATCTAGTTTTCTCCATAAAGCGTTTCTACATATCTCTTTTTCATAGGTTTACATCTGCTTATTAGAAGTATAAGCATCCCAGTATCTGATATGGATCTCCTTCTATAAAAATTTCAACAAGTTAAAGGAAATAGTGAGGTTATGAATAATTCGTTCAATTCGATAGTTAAACAGATTTAAGTATAACGCTTTAACGCAATTACATGGGGGCCCGTGGCCAAGCCAGGATGAAGGCGTCGAAAGGATTAATCCTTGCGTAGGCCTTCGGAGCCGAAGATCCTGGGTTCAAATCCCAGCGGGCCCGCACTTAATTAAGTGATAATACTTTAAATATTTTTGGTACTAAGAATAAGTTACTGTTATTCTGATAATGGTATTTTTATTATGGTTGCTGAGTGCGCTGGGAAGGTGTAGGTGAAGTTTTCACTGGTCTCTATACTTGGTTTTTCCATGATTACAACATTATTCCTATCTTCCCTGTCGTTATATGCGTTTACGTCTTTAGCATTTAACTCAAATACCTCTCCCTTCCCGCCTGGAATGAAGTCTTTAAGGCTAATTAGGCATTCAATGTCTAAATCCCTATGCGCATTAACTACTGCTATGGAGAGAATCTTCCCGTCTTCACTAAGGGTTGAACTAGCATCCAAGTATGGAATGTCTTTAAATGATACCTCTGGCTCCCAGCCGCCATCGTCAACCTTTCCATTCATACTGTAGGTTTCAGAGTCTACATGTGTAAAGACCGCTATTTCACCTGTGTGATTAACATATAGGTCGAATGCATGGTATCCGGCCTCAAGAACAAGAGTATCCTTGTAGGCGGTTAGCGGCGAATAGAACATCTCATGTCCTCCCCTCATTCTAATCCTCTCATGATAATGTATTAGGGGGAACATGCAGGCTATCTTCAGATTCTTTACATGCCTCTGAAAGACGTTTAGAATTCTACATATGCCTAATGCGTCTCTGAGTGTGTGGCAGCCTGAAATATTCCATTCATCAAAGGCTATTCCTATCTCTCTTTCAGGTGGCCGACGGGGTATTGTGAAAAATTCTTCACCCAGTCCCCTCGCTCTATAAACGGCTCGAGCAACGTTAATAGTTTCCTCCACAATCCTTAAACCCTCTTCTGCAAAGACTGGACATGATAAGATTCGGTAGTAGTTTTCTTCCTCACTCTGAGTCAACATTCCAAAGAAGTATTCGTGCACTGAAATATTATCCACTAGGTCAATGAGGTTGGTTAGCACTGTGAGGTTCCACTCCGGGCTTGCCCTCAATGTATGACCTACGGCTGTTAAATTCAAGCTGGGATCAACTCTCCTCATTAGTTTGGCGAAGTCTCTCGCTTTCCGCGCATACTCTTTTGCGGGAAGATTCCCTATCTGGAAGTCTCCCCACATCTCGTTCCCTAAACTCCAATACTTAACGTTGTAAGGTTCTGGATGACCATACTTCTCCCTCAACGTAGTATAGTATGTTTTACCCTTGCGGTTACAATACTCAACCCATCTCGCTGCTTCTATGGCGGTTCCGGAGCCAGCGTTAACGGTTATGAAGGGCTCAGCACCAATCAGCCTGCAGAATTCTATGAACTCATCGGTCCCAAAGCGGTTTGTCTCCTCAGTCCCCCAAGCAAGATCGTATAATGTTGGACGCTCGTCTTTAGGTCCAATACCATCCAGCCAATTATATCCTGAAACAAAGTTTCCACCCGGCCATCTTAATATTGGTACCCTTATTCTTTTACATGCTTCAACCACGTCTCTACGGAATCCCTTACTGTCTGATAGCGGATTATCCTCGTCAAATATTGCTCCGTAGATTAACCCTGGTATGTGCTCAATGTTGAACCCGTAGATGTTTGGACTAACATTACCTAATCGTATCCTAGTGTATACGACTATCTGATTTTTAGTGGTCAAGACACCCACACCGCCCTGTTCCTAGTTGAACTATGCACATAGCTTAATCTTTAATCTTTTTCTGAATCTGAAGCAACTGAGATTTTTCTTTAACTCTGAATCGTATATTTATTAGTAGGCAAATGTTAAGAATATCCGTAATTTCCTCAGAATGTAAGCACTTTACAATGGAGATCGTTTAAATCAAATTCAAAACATAGAGAGAATTAGAACATCGAGTCCAGAAACTAGATGTAGCAAACAGCTCTAAATATTCTTCAGAGAAGAGAGTATTCTTCTATTCCATTTATCTTTTGAATATGTGGTTTAGACCCGTAAAGAGAAAGAGGATGATATTGTTTCCAATAGATAGGTTTTTAAATCACTAAATGTTTTCGATTTAATTAGTGGCAAGAATTGGAGAGGCATGAAATAAGAATAGAGCGACCATGGCTTCCACTTAAAGTTGTCTCAGTGATAGTTGGAGTTATATTGTTGATTATAGCAATCTCTGTCCTATTCGTCTTAACATTAGTGACTACAGAAGTTGGTTACATTACTCTAATTATAGATCCGGTGGCTGGAACTGTCACCACTAAGGGAGACGGTACAACAGCAAGATGGTTCTTCTTTTCGAAAGCACCGTGGGCCTACGAGAAAAAGGTTTACGTTGCGGTAGATGTGCTCCATATGTGGACAGAAGGAGGAAAGATAGGGGATTTTCCAGCAGTCGGGTGCTTGACGAAAGATGGATTAGCGGTTGAAGTAGATATTACAGTCCGTTGGCGTATTAATCCTTCAAATGTACTTGATCTTTTCAAAAAGTATCCTGAATTGGACTGGAAGAGTAGGACTATAGTTCCGCTTATCCGTGAGACTTTGAGAGATGTAAGTAGTAAGTATACTGCTATGGAGACGATTACTAAGAGAGAGGAAATTGCAGTAGCAGTAAACAATCTGCTTGAAAAGGCACTTAGGGAAGAGCCTACACTACAGGGATCAATTGTTTTCGAAGGCATAGATTTAAGGGAAATAAATCTTCCAAGAAAGTTTACAGACGCCATTGAGGCCAAATTATCTGCAGAACAAGAGAAATTAGCGGCGGAGTTTCAGGCAGCTAAAGTTTTAGTTTTGGCAAACGCTGATGCTAATGCGACAGTTATTAGAGCTCAGGGAACGGCTGAGGCCATCAACCAGATAGCTGAGAAATCTAATATAGAGACAAAGGAAATCGCCCAGCTATACATACTGGTCGAGGCTTTAAAGAAAATAGCCGAAACGGAGGGAAAAGTGGTAGTCGTCATAGTCCAAGGTGAAGCAGGTTCTTGGATTATGCCAATTCCTCCCTGAGTCGTATTGAGATAAATACCAAAACTCCTAAAAGTGATCTTTTAATACTATAAACTGCTGTTGATGTAATCTCTGTATTTTACAACGACCTCTGCGAGGCTTGGAACATCGAACATCTTGCGACTTGTTAAAGCATTGGCCGCTGCCATGTACATCTCACTTATGATCGTCTTCAACTCTGGATCAAGCTTCGGTGGGTTAGTCTTACATAGACTTTTCCAATCTTTAATCCCCTTTTCTACAGCTACTCGTTTAGCTTCTTCGACATCCTTATACCACTCAGTCCGCCTGTAGTATATACGGGCTATCTCCTTACTCACATGTATTCCTTGATATGTAAATCTACACTCGTCCAATGTACCGACAACGTCTACAACCATTAATCGTCTTTCAGGATCGAAAGCCAGTTCTATCTTACCATCTTCGTTTACCAAATCGCTTTTCTGCGCTATCTCCGTTATAGTTTCGTTAACTTTAGAAAGCGTTTTCTTAATCGCTTCGACTTCCGCGTCGGTTAGTCCAGCGATTTTCTGCGCTTCTTTCCATGTAACATACCTATCTCCTTCTTCAAGTTTAGTACTTACGTCGAAAATAGGCTTATCGAGTTTCTCACCTGGTTTTGGCATATGATCAAGTTCTAAGTCCTCTAAAGTTATAAGCCCTTGTTCAAGCCTTTTAAAAACGGATGAGCCCTCCGGTAAACCATTCCTGTAAATTATTTCCAATGGGATTAGAAAGTTCTTCAGTTCTGGTGTGTAAATGCTATAATCGTATTTGAGTTTTCCTCCTTCCAAGTAAGTATTAGGTCTATACACGTTTACAAGATTGATCTCCATAATATTCGTGGGGCTTTCTAATTCTTTAAAGTAAACTACTTTTCCATTATCATTCACTAAACCACGGTAATGTGTTTTTATACCTCTTCTCTCAAGTTCTTCGAAGCAATAGGCACCCATAAGACAGAGGGCAGCTCCTTTTTCTTCGATATGATCCGGCATTTCACCCCAGTCAAAAACAGAGTACCTGTCTGAAAAGTGGAAGCGACCAATACCCATATGATCTGAAGTAGGTTTCTTGATTATCTCAAGGTCTTTCACACTTCCCATACTAATCCCTCCTATATCTGGAATTTTTTAGGATTTTTATATTTTTACCCTAAACACCTCCTAATTATTGCCGCTTCTACCAATGAACTAGAAGCTCCTTCTTTGTCTCCTTCTATGTAAGATAGAAGAAAGTTGTTTACGAAGTTTTCATGTTTCTTCGTTAAATAGGTTTTTGGTCCAAGGTTTATACCAAAGGTTTTTTCTATTGTATCGAGATCGCTTAAAACCTCATTAATAGCTGTCCTTAACTTTTCGACACTAGTGCCTGTTTTCTCAGCCAATAACTTACAATTATCCTTAATTATTTCTATATTTCGCCATGAAACGTATCCGCTAGCCACTTCCAAATCATGTTTTAGGTTGATGTAATATTTTTGGATAAGCTTGAATTCATCTTCCTTTAGTTCGGTAAAAATTCTGCTGCCCAACATCTCTGGCGGTATTCCTAGGGAATAAAGTGCTGCTGTGAAGGGTATGGCCCTAGGAAGAGCAATGCTACCAATTCTCCGACAATAGCCAAAGAGGCCTATGTGAAGCTTCCTAGCTCTTCGCGCAGGGACGTAAGACGCTACACTATTAATGAGAGGAGCTAGTTCCTCGACGACTTTCTCATAAAAACACCTGCTTTTATGAAGTATTGCAATTAGTTTTTCTTCCTCTGCGATTTCTACAGTAATCGGTTCTCCATTCGGAAGACTCTTATTTAATATATTTATACAATTTTTCACTTGATCAATAGGATAATCGTATTTCAGAGCAGACTGTACCGTAACAGTTGATAAACCTCTATATTCATTTAGAAATTTTTCAACATTTTCCGGTGAAAGATGTCCTCTAAAAGGCAAGGAACCTACTCCAAGAATTGGATGAACATCGATATTCAGCTTTTTTCCAAGAAGCTTCATTTTTGATAATGATATTTTAGCAAGCAAGACTGCACATAGGAGCCCATAGTTAAGAGCAGGGTCGGATCTGGCGATAAAGACTCTCAAATATTTAGGTTTTACAATCTTCATATAAGGTTCTATTATTCTGTCAACAGCTAAAATACTGTCAAAATCTTCTATTAGGGGTATTACTTCAATATTCCTAGGCTTAAAACATCCGACCCAATCTTCAACCTTCAAGTTCTCATTCAAAAACACTTCTCCGGTTGCTGCCACCGCTTTTCTATAATATTCATACAACCAGATTAATTCTTCTGCATTCGTTGTAAACGGGAGTACAACTTCAAAAATCGGTATAACCTCCCTTTTATAAAAAGTAGAAGCAACATCACATGCCACCGTAATATTGTAGAGGGTTTCAACAAAAACTTTTTTCTCAGCACCTTCAATTTTAGGGTTTGGAACTCTATAGGTTAAGAAAACGTCTTTTCCGATCTGGTTTTCAGCAAAGAAATTTGGGTATTTTTCTAAAAGCTTTCTAATAACGCGAATATCGACATCTTTTCCCTCTGAATCCCACATAACCTCTTGACAATTTAGTTGACTATAGACGTAATAAGCCTCCTCTATTTCCGCATCGCCTTCAATAACTGTGCCTTTGCACCAATTAGGAATATTAGCATTATCCGGATGTTGAGTTGACATAGTCTTTGGTATTTTTCTCTCTTCTACCATATTTTACCCGGAGGTAGCAGATTCTTCAATTTTTAAAAATTGTGCTGCTTCCCTTCGATTTATTCAGTTTTCGTAACATTCCTAATGAAAAAATTAAAAAGGGGGTTGAGTTGAACATGACGATGCCTTATTTGGAAGAAGAGTCTGCAAAAATGGCGTATTCCATGAGTGTTGAAGATGTTTTACGCGTACTTAACACAAGTGTTCAAGGATTGTCTAACGAAGAAGCCAGGGTAAGGCTGGAAAAGTATGGTCCCAATGAGCTAACAACCAGTAAAAAGGTCTCGCCCCTTAGGATTTTTATAAATCAGTTTAAAAACATTCTTATAATCATTCTCCTCGCTGCGACACTAATCTCCCTGGTTACAGGACATGGTGTCGACGCTATAGTTATATTCGCCATAGTATTAGTATCGTCAACCCTTGGCTTTTTCCAAGAGTATCGGGCTGAAAAAGCCTTGGAAGCACTCAAGAAAATGCTTAGCCCAATCGTTACTGTTTTGAGGGAAAATAAAGAAGTCACAATCCCTTTAAGAGAGGTTGTTCCAGGGGATATTCTGATACTCAAAGAGGGTGACAAGGTTCCTGCTGACGCCAGGCTACTTGAGGCTATTAATCTACGCGTCAACGAAGCATCTCTTACAGGTGAGTCCATGCCTGTGATTAAAGAGGTAGACCCGCTGCCAGAAAATACGCCTGTCTCCGATAGGAAAAACATGGTTTTCTCCGGAACGGAAATTGTGGGTGGTAAAGGAAAAGCTGTAGTCGTCGCAACTGGTATGAACACGGAATTTGGAAAGATAGCGAGAAATGTAGCTGCCACTGAAAAAGAGGAGACCCCCCTGGAGAAAAAGGCTAGGGAAATAGGAAAATGGCTTGGAATGATAGCATTATTCATAGCAACTGCCATGATGATAATAGGGATCTATAAGGGTACACCGTTGTTACAGACTTTGCTTTTCAGTGTAGCTTTAGCAGTTGCAGCGGTCCCTGAGGCTTTACCAGCAGTTGTGACCGGTAGTCTTGCAATAGGGATGTATAAGATGGCTAAGAGAAATGCTCTCGTTAGAAGGATGCCCGCCGTGGAAACTTTGGGTACGGTAACCGTCATCTGCTCAGATAAAACCGGGACGTTGACCAAGGGAGAGATGACAGTGCGAAAAATCTATACGCTCGGTCATATGGTTGAAGTCTCTGGAGTCGGTTATGTTCCAGAAGGCGTTTTTCAAGTTGATAATGGTGACATGGAAATTTTTAATAACGAATGCTTCAAACTTTTAATGAAATGTTCTCTTTTATGCAACGATGCTGAGCTGATACATGAGGATGATAAATGGCGTATTAAAGGTGATCCGAC
>JANXDK010000015.1 GCA_025059435.1 Thermoproteota archaeon | reverse complement strand
CGAAGGACTCTGTGAATTCTGCAACTAAGCTTATTGGCCCACCCATCCATACTTTTGTAGGATTGTTAAAGCGATCGTATATTGCGTTAAATGCTATGATTGCCCTCCACATTTTAAATTCATACTTAGGATATGGGATGGCAGTTATATTAACAACCGCCCACTCGTCAAACCAGTATACTCCAGGACTTGGTTCCGTCGTTCCCTTGCCAGCTTCAGCCCCTATCTCAAGCCTATACTGAACCTTATAGGAGGCTTCAACGCAGCCGCCGCCGGGCGGGACTGTTACAATACCTGAGGAGGAATTTGAGATGCCGCTTACGAAGTCTAGCCTGTAGCGCCTATCCTCGACTGTGGATTCAATGAATTCAGCCCACCCATATCTATGTATTGAACCTACTTCCCACGTGAAGCTCACGGGTAGCTGGTGGGCTCCATAAAACTGGTCGTCCACTATTAATATTGAACGAGCTTGAGAAGCATCTGCTATCCCGCTTGCCGTAAATGTTACAATGGCAGTTTGCCGCACGCCGTTAGATGATGATTGCTGTTTTATCCGGACATATTCTGCATACATGGTGTACAAAACATCTGCAACGTAATTTACCGCTAGGTTGATCGACTTAATAACCCTCTCTAGGAAAACGGGATTATTCCAATTATAGTTTCTATCCATCCATACGCATGTTAAGCCCATTCCAGAACTGTCGAATGTCGTATCATACGCTAATTCAACAGCTGCATCATACGCTGTTGTGAATCTTAACTCTCCATCGAATACGAGGTGTTTACTCCATTCTGAATTATAGCTTGAAGTCTTCGAGTCCACGTATTCTTCATAATCACTATGGTGCTTTTCAGAACCCCAATCAGTATCGGCCCCCATAACATGGCCGAATACAGCCATATCAGATATATAATGAGTCATGGCTCCAACATACTTTGCGGCCGAGGAGAAGTCTCCAGAGAGCATTAAGGATAGCGCCTGATTAAAAGTTGCATTCGCCCGCCGCGCGGCAGAATCATCTACTAAAACCCCGTTAGTGCTGAAGTATACATGATGTAAATATGTGTCTCCTATGCCATCTGGTACTCTTCCGTTGTCCGGAAGCTCCGTGCCGTAGAGATACCATTTTAGATTACTGACTATCCATTGTCTAGCCTCGCTTGGAAGCCAATCGAGTGCATGTTCAGCTATCCAGTCGTGTGTACCATACTTGTAATGCTCGGGGCTCGAGCTATAACCTCCATTGCTCCACGCATAGCATGATATTACTGAATACGATAGCATAAGTAAGAAGAATATTTTAGTGAGAATTTGCTTACCCATATTCTTAAGAATAATTCCTGTTTGTTTAAGTATTTAAGCATACTTGTTTTTCAGTATAGATGCTTTTAATAAAAAATCTCATTACGGAAGTATTGAAAGGATTTCTGATAATTCATTGATGACGAAATCTGGTTTAGCAGCCTCAAGTTCATACTTCGGCCTGATACCTCTGAATACCGCTATTGTACGCGTACCTGCAAGCCTCCCGGCTTCAACATCCTCCAACCTGTCTCCAACCATGACTGTTTCAAAAGGGCTAATACTTAAGACACTGATTGCTTTTAAAACGGGTTCAGGCGATGGTTTAGGATTTTTAACATCTCCCGAGGAAATCGCCACGTTAAAAAACTCCTTTATCCTAAAACTTTCCAAGTAGTGTGGAAGCTCATCCTTGCTGGTGTTCGATACAACACCCAATAAATAACCTCTTCTCTTCAACTCCCTGAGGACCTTTAACGAATCAGGATATAACTTGCCATATTTAGGCATGTAGTTGTAAACCCACTCTCTGAACATTGTTCTTGAGAATTCCTCAGAACTTATGCTCAACCCAGTTTCCTTTATGATTGTTTCAACTATTATCTTAGAGGGTTTTCCGACTAACTTAACATTCTCATCGAAGCTTCTCTCGGGAAAGTTAAATTTCTTAAGTATTTCATTAACCATATTATGGAAAGCCTCCATAGTATCCACTAACGTTCCGTCCAAGTCGAATAGGACTGCTTTAACACCCTTGAACAACATGGACTTGCTGCCGCTTTGACACTTTATTAAAGGTTATTCGCTTTATTGATCTTCCCTTTTTGAAGACTTAAACGCTTATATTTTGTCTTTCGATTAGCAACTTATTGTGAGAAAAGAAGAAATAGGGAAATTGCTTGAAAGATCTAGAAAGTTTAAAGATGCGGCTGAATTTCATTTTTCAAGGGGAGATTATGATCTGGCTGCGTTTAACATAGAGCAATCTTTACAGTTGTTTCTTAAAGCTAAATTATTAGAAAAAGGGGTAGAATTTCCTAAGACTCATACCTTGAGAAAACTCTTTATATTATTGGGTGATATGCTGAATAGATCCGAAGAATTTAAGAATTTCGCTAACGAAAAGATTTTAGAATTCTCTTCTTTAGAAGATGCTTACGTCACCGCTAGATATTTCCCCAGGGATTTCGAGAAAGAAGAAGCATTGAAACTATTGTGTTTTGCTGAGGAGGTTAAAGAATTAATTGGAAGAGTTTCTGATTAGAGAAGCTAGGATAAGACAAGAAGTATTTGAAAAATTACCAGAAATATTGAAGAAGATTAGGGATATATTAAGTAAAATGGATAAAGATTCACGGGCTTTTCTATTCGGCTCTGTAGCTAGAGGCGAATATTCTTTAACTAGCGATGTAGACATACTCATTTTGACAAAGCTTAAGCCAAACGAGGTTATTGCAAGGCTTAGGAAAGAGGGTTTTGATGAGCCTTTTGAATTTCATGTGGTAGATGAGAAAGCGTTTGATTTTTACACTCTTCTTTTTAAAGAGTTAAAGGAATTTTAATTATAAAACTCGTAACCAATTTAGCTTCATTGCATAGATCTAGCAATTTAAAAACGGCGACATGCTAAGTGGCCGTTTTAAAATAAAATTCTCGGTTATCAATAGTAATTACGCTTTTCAGGAAAACTTGGAAAAGTGACATTTGATATATTAAAGCTAAATGCCCAGATAGGAAGACGTTGTATCTAAGCGCCTCAACAATTGACACTGTCACATGTCTAAGAAAAACGATGATGGCGCTGTTACAACCATTGGCAATGGATAATAACGATCTTAATTAAGGCTCAGGCTTAGGGAAATAAATTTATTAAGAGCTTCCAGTCAGCAAGACCAAGGCTGGTGATGGAAATGAAGCCTGTTTCAACAGTATCCAGCGTTGGGAAAAACGTTAGACTCAGGAGAATACTGAGAGACGGTAAGGCTGTTATCCTAGCAATGGACCATGGCATTGAACATGGGCCTAAGGATTTCATAGAACCTCACCTAGACCCAAATGTTATAATAGACAAGGTTGCTAAGGCCGGGGTTGATGCCATAATGCTCCCAAGGGGCTTGGCTAGGCTGACTTGGGAAGCTTGGGCAAATAGGATTCCTCTAATCGTGAAGATTACTGGAAAGACCTCTCTTAGGCCTAAGGAGAGGCAATATACCCAGAACCTAATAGCCACGGTAGAAGATGCTGTCGCACTGGGTGCTGAGGCTGTTGCTGCAACAGTATATTGGGGTGCTCCGGAGGAGGAACAAATGCTCGAGCAATTCACTGAGATAGCTGCTGCATGCGAGGTTTACGGTATGCCTCTTCTAAACCTGGCTTACCCAAGGGGACCTCACATGCCTAATCAGAACGATGTTGAGATAGTTAGGTATGCTGCCAGGGCTGCTGCGGAGGTCGGTGCAGACTTAATAAAGACTTACTGGACTGGCTCGGAAGAGACCTTTAGGGAGGTTGTTAAAGCAACTCCGGTTCCCGTATTAATGTCTGGAGGAGCTAAAACTGAAGAACCCAGACAGTTCCTAGAGGTTACAAAGCAGGTTATGAACGCCGGTGGCAAAGGTGTCGTCGTAGGCAGAAACGTTTTCCAAAGAGAGAACGCTACTGAAATGGTAAAAGCCATAATGAAGGTAGTACACGAGGATGCTTCAGTAGACGAGGCATTAAAACTTCTGAAGTAAGATTTCTTAGAAAATCCCTTTCAATTCTCTAATACCTTAAACTCTTGAAAGCAATACAACTCCACTTGGCTCGAACTCCCCTTTTTTCACATAACCAGAGATTCTGGAGATTTCATCAGAAAACGCAATTATGTCGCTCATCCATGGCATCGCCTCTTTTGGAAGCCTAGACTGGCTTTCACCAACCCATTCGTAGGCCTTAACCTCAACGTAATCTGGCTTAGAGATCTCCATCAGCTTAGTGTATCCCTTGGGATTAGAATCGTTAAATCCTTTAACAACAGTTATCCTGAGCACACGTCTAGTTCCACTTAGGCTTGGAAAAATCTCCAATGTCCTAATAAGTCTGTTCCAAGCATCCTTAACTAGTGGTCTCGCAACCTTTCTGAAAACCTCTTCATCGGATGCCTGAATGCTAACATACAACTGGTCTGGAAGAGGATCCAGTTTTTCAAGAGCCTCAGGTATGCTTCCGTTGGTAACGAGATATGTAACCATTTTTCTCTTCTTCGCCTCATCTATAAGTTCTCCAAGCCTAGGGTATAGAGTCGGCTCACCCGTAAGGCTAAAGGTAACCATCGTAGGGTTTAGCGATTCTTCGAAAACATCCTTGTCGACAAGCGGATTGGACTTATAGCCCATAAGCAGGCTCTTCCTAAGCCTGATAGCTTCTTCAATAATATGCGAAGGCTCGTTTATATCGACCTCCGTAGGATACTCTTGCCACACGTAACCTGGTCTATCCCCCGAATGTATCCTCCAGCAGTAGGTGCACCTGTAATTGCATCCTAGGAAGGGCGTCATCTGCATGCACCTATGGCTTTGAACATTTCCATACCAGAGCTCCTTGTAGCAAGCCATACCCTTAGTAAGCCTCCTCCTAGTCCAGAAGCATATCTTGACTGCAGAGTGGTTTCCGACTATCCTATACTGCTGCCTTTCAAGCAGGCTCTTAACGTTCTGAGGGAGCATGAGCATTCAATGTTTCTTTTGGATTAAAAGGTTTGAGATAATAGGCTTGGATAAGATGATTCTTTCATGCATTTGGGGTAAAAGAAAATTTAAATACACATATGTGTATTTTTTATCATGGGTCACAAGACAATCACCATATCGGACGAGGCTTATGAGGCACTTTCCCGTCTTAAAAGAGATAAAGAATCCTTCACCGATGTAATACTGAGGCTAACGAGAAACAGGATTGGAGGTAACCTCTTAGATTACGTTAGGTCGCTTGAACCAGATGAGGAGTTTTCTAAGATAATGGAGGAAGTGGTCTTAGAGAGGGAGAGAATCAGTCTGAGGTCTACCTAAAGTGTAGGTTTATACCATGGTATGTTTGGATACTAGTTTTATAATCGCGCTAATCAGAAGGGATCCTAGGGCTGAGAAGAAGCTGGAGGAATATGTGGATAGGGGTTTAAGACTATCTACAACGCCAATAACCGCATGCGAATTGTTCAAGGGGGCGTATAGGTCGAAAAAGAAAGATGTGGAAGTCGTAAAGGTTAGGGAGATACTTTCAAGACTGGATATTTTGGATTTCTCAATAGATGCTTGTGAAAAATATGGTAAGCTCGTAAACGATCTTGAGCGTGCAGGAACACCGATCAGCGACTTAGACGCTATAATAGCAAGCCTTGCTTTAACACATAACGAATCTCTAGTTACTTCCGATAGGGAGAATTTTGAAAGAATCTCTGGTTTAATTATCGAATCTTGGTGATTCTAAAAGCTATTTTGCGCTTAATATTATCGAAACCGCTTCATTAAGGCTTTTAACTGTAAACTCAACGTTGTCGCAAGTGTTTCCCCTTCTTGAAACTAGAATGAACCTCATGCCTGCTTTACTGGCAGACTCGTAATCGAAACAAGTATCTCCAACTGCAAAACATTCATCGGGCTTAACCCTTAGCAACTCTGCAGCTTTAAGGAAAACATCCGGCTCAGGTTTTCTCCTAACAACCACGTCTGAGCCGATGAGCACGTCGAACATTTTTAAGATACCAAGGTTTAGCAAATATTGCTTCAGCCTCCTCGATGTTTGAGAACTAGCAACTCCTGTCTTAATCCCCTTGCTCCTAAGAATGTTTAAAGAAGGCTTAACGTCGTCGAAGAGCCTCATCTTCGTGACATACTCAGATTCGTAAATATGGTCTTTGAGCCTCCTCAGTTCAGCTGCCTTAGCCTCATCACCACCTGTTATTTTCAGGGATATCTCCGGACCAGCTAGACCCACGTACTTCTCAATCTCCTCCGGCGTCACGCTTATGTTCAAAATGCTAGCCGCCCTTGCCCAAGCCTCTGCTAAAAGTCTGACGGTATCTACAAGGGTCCCGTCGAAGTCGAAGATTACTGCTTTAACCCTGTCCAATTCCATCGACTCGATCAACTTAGATTACCATTCCGTAAGCTTTCTAACTGTTTCAGCACTAAGCTTCTTAACTATCTCTATTACGAGTTTCACAGCATTATTCACATCACTGAGGCTTATTATGGAAGCTGCTGAGTGAATGTGTCTCGTAGGAACGCCTATAACCAGACTGGGGCACCCTACCTTATGTATGTGTATTCTCCCTGCATCCGTCCCGCCTTTTGCAACTAGCGATAACTGGTAGGGGATATTGTTTTCTTCTGCAACCCTTATGGCAAGGTCTTTCAAAGCCTGATTGGGTATCATCGAAGCATCCATCGTAACTATACAGGGGCCCTTGCCCATTTTCGCCTGAGCCTGGCCAGCAGGTATGCCTGGGACATCTCCAGCTATGTCAACTTCTAATACGATGGCTACGTCAGGATCCACGAGATTAGCGATTGTCGTAGCACCTCTGAGACCAACTTCTTCCATTACTGTTGCAGAACCATAGACGGTATTAGGATGCGGGATGTTATCTACTCTTAATCTTCTAACTACTTCCATGGCTATAACCGCACCCACTCTATCGTCGAAAGCCTTACCCATGGCGACTTCCCCGTTTTTCATCAGGGTGAAATTGGAATAGGGTATTACGGGATCTCCTATTCTGATACCCATATTCTTAGCCTCGTCGAGTGACGATGCTCCTATGTCTATGAACATGTTCTCCTTGGTTATTACCCTATTAGCCTCCTCAGGCGGAATAAGATGAGGCGGCTTAGCCGCTATAACGCCGTGTAGATCGCCCTTTTGAGTCCTAACAATGACCCTTGTGGATAAAAGCACTTGGTCGAACCATCCTCCCAAGGGTGCAAAACTGAGGAATCCTTGCTCGTTTATGCCAGAGACAACGAAGCCAACCTCGTCTACGTGTCCGGCTAAGAGAACCCTGGGTCTTTCAGAATCCCCCTTTTTGACAAAAGCTAGAGAACCGAGTTTATCAGACATTATTTCATCGGCATAATTCTGCATGTAACCCTTAATCTTGGAAAGAACCTCTCTTTCATAGCCGGCTGGACCAAAGGAGTTAGTAAGGTCCTCGAGCACCCTGACTATCCATTCCTCATGCAATGTGGAAGACAATTTATTAAGGTTAGATAAAAGCTTTGAGACAGTTTTACCTTGGTTTTTTCCAAGCAAATTATTCGGGGAAAGATTAATATTTTACCACAGGTCTTCCAATGAAGGAGGTGTTCTAAATGTCTGAAGACTGGTTTGACGAATGGTTTGAAAAACTAGAAAAGGATTTAAGGAGGATGATGAGAAGAGCGTTTTCGTTCTCGCCCTTGGAGGAGGACTTCTTCAACTTTTTCAAGCGTGCTGAGGAGTTCCCGAAAGAGTTGGTGAGAGAAGAGAAGCTTCCAGACGGTAGCGTGAGGAGAGAATACGGGCCGTTCATATATGGTTATTCTGTTAGAATAGGCCCCGATGGCAAGCCTATAATAAGGGAGTTCGGTAATGTAAAGCGAAAAGTTTCCCCGATCAAGCCGGTTGAGGTTAAAGAGAGTACTGAGCCGCTTGTCGACGTGATAACTGAAGACGATAAGATTAAGGTTATAGCCGAGGTACCGGGGGTCGATAAACAGGATATCAAGCTGAACGTCGTCGGGAAAACGCTACGTATACGTGCAGAGTCTGAGAGGAGAAAGTATAGTAAGGATGTTGAACTACCTGAGGAAGTAGACCCTAAGACGGCTAAGGCAAGCTACAAGAACGGTATCTTAGAAGTTACCCTAAGCAAGATCAGGAAGGAAGAGAAGAAGGGGGAGGAAATACCAGTAGAGTAGACAATGTTTCAAAGCCTAGTGCTAATCGGCACCTCACTAATCTTATTAGGGTTTCTAATCGTTTTTCTTACCATAATCCTGAGTTTTCTCCATAATATCCGGAATAGAAGCGGGGAGGTTAAATCGGAAAAGAAAGAAGGAGCTGTTGTGATGATAGGCCCATTGCCCATAGTCCTAGCTTCAGACCCTAAGACAGCCAAGATTTTAATTATTCTAGCAATAGTGTTAACGATAATTCTTTCTCTAGTAACAATTACTCTCGGGCTGATGAAGCTTGGATCGGCTTAGCATACTGTTTCTGACTGGTTTTATGCTAATAGCAATAGGCTTCATGATTGTCTTCCTAGCTTCTATATTGTGGGGCAATGCAGCAGGGGGAGGAGCATTGATTGTTTTCATAGGGCCTTTCCCTTTGGCAATAGGCTTCGGGGAATATGCTCCTCTGCTTATTTTAATAGGCTTAGTAATCATCGTAGTCATGATACTTATTACTGTAATCAGCTTTAGAAGCTGGAAATTAGAAAGAAAGTTGGAGGAAACCGATTAATCTTCAGGCTCGATTAAAACAGCTTTCTCGCCAACGATGCTCTTGAACCTTTCAGCATCACTCCTGTCTCCAACTATTGTACCGTAATGCATCGGTATGAATATTCCAACACCTATATCTTTAACTGCTTGAGCTGCCTCTTCAGCATTCATAGTGTAAGTTCCACCAACCGGAAGCAGTGATACGTCGGGCTTAATATTGACCATCTCTGGAATCCTATCGGTGTCTCCAGCATGGTATATTTTTACGCCGCTCAGCGTAATCACGAAACCCACTTTACCCTCGAGCTTAGGATGGAAAGACTTACTAACGTTGTAAGAAGGCACTGTTTCGATCTTAACCCCGGATACATCCAAACTCGTACCGGGTTTAACTATCTTATGCTCCATACTCAGCGCTCTGAATTTTGCTTCACACTCTTTAGGACCGATTATTACCGTGTTTGGAGAAGAAATCTTCTTAATGTCTTCAACGCTGAAGTGGTCGAAGTGATTATGTGTTATAAGAATTATGTCAGCAATCGGTCCTCCTTTAATCTTGTAAGGATCGATATAGATTGTCTTTCCATCGCCGATTATTCTGAAGCCAGCGTGTCCCAGCCAATATATCTTCACACCCTTAACCTCTATCAAACTGAAACTAACTATTTGAAAAAAGGTTGGATATAAAGTTATGCCTCATCGAAAAAGTCTAACAAATCGAAGAATGAAATTTCGATTTTACTTACGTTTGATAATAATCATTTTTTCGTGTATTCCATGAAGTCCCAGAACCAGGCCGATGAGTGAAAGCGCATACAAAAGTAATGAGAGAATCATTGTTAAGGAGGGATCTAGTTTTATCAAATTAATAACAATAAGGAACGTAAGGATGAAACTTGAAACCATAAGGAACACTCCCAATATTATTTCGATTTTCGGTTTATCCAGCTTTTTCATAAAGCCAACACTTTACAAAATGTCCACTATTCACTTCGAAATAAATTGGCTCCTTAACATCGCAAATGCCTTTCATGAATTTTGGACATCTGGGGTTGAAGCGGCATCCCGACGGAGGGTTAATTAAATTCGGCGGTTCTCCTAAAGGAATTTCTTTAATCTTAAAACGATTGGAAGGGTCGGGGTCGGGTATGACGTTTAACAGGGCGCTAGTATACGGATGAGCAGGATTCCTTAAGATTTCCCTGGTTTCTGCATATTCGACTACTTGTGCAGCATACATTATGTAGATTTTCTCGGAGAAATACCTTGTCGTAGAAACATCATGTGTAATGTAAATTATGCTCAAATCGTATTTCCGTTGAAGTTCTTGCAAGAGCTTCAATATTTCTATTCTAACTGAAGCATCAAGCATTGAAACAGGTTCATCTGCAATTATCATTTTAGGTTCAAGTATTATTGCCCTAGCTATAACAAGCCTCTGTTGCTGTCCTCCGCTTAACATGTGCGGATACTTCTTGATAAAG
>JANXDK010000014.1 GCA_025059435.1 Thermoproteota archaeon | reverse complement strand
TTAAGTTCTCCCCTAGAAATCTTCCTCTATACAGTTCTCCTGAGTCTTCAACATCGATTACTATGAGTTGAGCCACCCTAGCTTTTTCTGCAATCCTAATACCCAGTTTGTTAAACACCACCATGAGTCCCATGCCCCTACCACTATAGCCAGGGTCCCAGACAGCAGTGTATATCGTAGCACCATTTCTCAGCAGGCTTGACCTAGGCAGTAATAGTCCTAAGAATCCCGCGGGGATGTTAACAATCTCATGGTAAGTTATTCTGTAGCTTCCTTGGGGCAGTTCGTAGAAACCGTTTTTCGGAAGAACATTAACTCCTCTCGAAAACTTCGGATCAGCACTTATTTCACCTCTTTCAACTAAAAGTTCTATTTTATCCACCGTAAGGTCAACACCCGCGGGTTGAATCTGTTCATCGATACTTCTCAGATTCTCTACAATCCTCATTTCGACAATTCTCCTACCCGATATTGCAGGCATTACTCATCACCCATTGAGCAACCCTTACCTAACAGAATAGTCAAAATATTGGGAAAAATATCTATTACTTTAAAGAGAATCTTATCCTCAAAGCGAATCATCAAACCCTTCTCAGAACATACCTTTCTACAGTCATAGTGTAACATTAAACCTTGAGAAATCTTAGAAGATTTAAAACTTACTGGTTGCGCATTGTAGAAATCTTAAAAAGCAGATTTACTTCTTTACCTGAATCGCCACACCCATTGTAGTAAGGACTAGACCAGCACAATAATATGTTAGTTCTATGAGGAGCGTGCTACTAAGCTTTGCAGCGCTCAGAGTAAAGTCTTTCAATGGGGTTAGGGAAGTGGCGACGCCTAGGAGAAGCAATATTACTCCAGGTATTATCGTAGCAAGCATGAAAGATCTTCTCGGAAACTCCGTTCTAATGCTGCTGAAGCGCAGGTATTTTGGGACTATCCCGGGCATTGCAACAGCAACCATGCGGATGAGTAATGGGGTTATAAGAAGCATGAAGGGAAGCATTGTAGCGAACCAGTATATTGTTAAACCGATTGAAACGAAAGTCAAAGTTTCTATCGAAAACGGGAGAGCATGTAGAAACAACGCCCTGTAGAAAAACACGTATAGGAAAGCAACTACAGCATTCCCGATTATAAGGGCTAGTAGCGAGGCAGTTATGAACCTCGACCAATTTAACCCTTTTCCCATTATCCGACCGTAGATGTAAAAACCAATGAAGTTTCCTGGCACGGCTGCAATCAGGCTTCCAATATGTAGTGACCCGTGCTTTGCTGAGTCAGCTATCAATGTGCCCATAGCGGCTCCGAGAGCAGAGGGGAATGGACCGAAAACGATGCCGAATAATGCAGGTATTACGACCGCTGGTCTAAATTGACCAAAACCCCAGGGGGAAGGGATGTAAGCAGTAGCGTAACATCCTACTGCGTAGAGGGCTGCACAAAGAGCTGTAGTAGTTACGAGTAATGATTTACTGTTTTGAGTAGACATCTTGAGAAAAAGCCTTCTGGTTTTTTGGTATAAACTTAGTGTATTGATTTTAAAGGCGATAAGTAAAAACACATAAAATATATACTCTACATATGTCTCCCATTCATTTCGATCTAATCTAAGTAATTTCTGTCAGAACCCTGTATGCAGCACCAACAGCTACAGCATATTCTGGTAATTCTGGAATTATCACCTTAGCACCGAAGCTTAAAAAAACTCTTTGAATACTTTTCAAAACAGGATGGAGTGTAGCAACCCTCCCCACTAAAACTATTTTGTCCTCAAGACCAAGCTTTGACGCAGCCAGGTAGCTGACAGATGAAACAACCTCCCCCACAAGGTTTACGATGCCTGCAGCAAGATCTTCTTGACTAGAAGTATCCCCGACCTTACCCAGGTTTGAAGCAGTCATATCTGGAGAAAGTATTCCAATTCCACCTCCAACAATATCCCCTACGGTAAGGTCGACTTTCCTAGAATCCCCCTTCTCAGCCATTTCCATCAATAAGTTTATATTAGAGATTCCAAGTATTTTTTTCGATAAGCCTAAGAGAGTTCCTCCGCCCACGCCTGTACCGCCTACGTGTCTTATTTTCCTACCGTTTTCTCTAACTTCGATTAAAGCGGTGCCAGTGCCCATACTCACTACAAGAGCCTCGTCCAAGCCTGTTAGTACTATCCCTCCAGTGCCCGCAGCAGTTATCTCATCTACTTTAACAACCCTTAAGCCCAAGATGTTTTCAGGAAGCTGACGGCTACGCCCACCTGCCATCGCAATCACATCAATGTCATTAAGAGAACAGCCCATCATCATAACTAGCTTACCCAGTAGGCCTATAGATGTTGCCAGAGGATCTGAGGAGGGCATTTCGCTTACCTTCAGAATCTTCTTGTCTCTCAAAACTACTGCCTTTGTCGTTGAACCACCTACGTCAATGCCTACTGCGGTCTTCAACTTGAAGAAATTGTTTAAAGAACTTTTTAACCCTTACCTTAATACATTTAGAGATGGAAAAGCTTTGTAAACAATATCCAATATTGGCGGCACCATAAGTATGAAGGGAATCTCAGTACCGAAGACCCAGAGGAAGAAGTATATTGCTAGAGTAATGTCTATTCTTTGTCCAGTTAGTGGAAGGCCAAAAAGCTGGCTGTAAAACCATATTCCGAAACCTATCCATAGACCACCTATTAACAGGCCCATTGTACCACCAACATAGTAACTTAAGTATTCTCTCCTTAGCCTAGCCCCTATTAGTCCCAATAGGAATATTATTACTGCAAGGAAAACCAGTATTGTTGAGAGCCACCTTATTTCGGCATTAACCATTCCTATTAAAATCATGTATTCAACATACACTAGAGGCCCTAGGGCAGCAATACCTAAAAATACGAGAGGTGCTGAAATCTTCCAACCGGTCCATCTCACTTTAGACCTGCCTATTCTCCCAAGTATGTAGAAGCCAATGAAGTTTGCTGGAACACCTGCGATTAGGCTTAATAAGGGATTTGTCTGACCAGTAGCGTAGAAAACGTAAAGGTCGCTTAGGAATATGCCTATTGCAGCACCCGTACCCCCCACGCTGGGTCCGAATAACATTGCAAAGACCGCTGGAACGAAGACCGCTGGCCAGAACCTGACTACTCCTAAAACTGGTGTGAAAAATCCTAGGAAAGTTGCTAATCCTACTACTGTGTAGAGTGCAGCACAAACTCCAACTGCCACCATTCTCCTCGCAGTGGGAAATCCTTCTCGGTTTGACTTGACCATTTGGAATTAAACGCAAGAGAACATAGTATAAAGATGTTGTACTTACTTTAGATATCAGTTAAAAAAGTACGTAATGTATATATTTCCTTCAAAAAGTATTTACTCAATGGTCTGGAAAAGAAGAGTTCAGAAAGTAGGTTCAGGATCTTTCTTAGTGACATTACCAAAAACATGGGTCGAACAGAATAGGATAGGCGAGGGCACGATCGTTACAATGATTGTTGGAAAAGATGGTTCGCTGGTAATAATGCCAGAAGGTAAAGACAGGGTTGTTGAAGACCGTATTGAAATAGATTTGTCACATAAGACCCTTATGCCTCAAGACGCGTTATTGGGAAGCTACTTGCTTGGATACAATGCAATAATCCTAAAGTCGAATGTAGAATTTTCAGCCAGCGATATTTCGGAAATAAGAAGCGTGGTAAGGAGGTTACCTGGTGCAGAGATTTCCGAAGAAACATTGAAACATGTTGAAGTAAGGGTTCTACTGGATCCTGAAATGGTTACTCCGGAAAAACTGATTAGGAGACAAAACTCTTTGACGACAAGTATGATATCGGATTGCATAAATGCCTTAATTGATTGGGATCCGTTGCTTGCCGAGAGGGTTATAGAAAGAGACGATGAAGTAGATAGACAATACTTTATAGCAGTTAGAGTCATAAGATCAGCATTCAGGAATCCGGAGCTTTTGGCGAAAATGAACATAGATTTGTTGAAGCTTATGGATCTCCGCATGTTAGTCAAATATGTTGAGGATTCTGCAGACCAATGTGTTCAAATATCCAGGGAGGTAAAGAAGCGTGAAAGGAATATTAAAGTTGATTTGTCAGATTTAAAGACAATAGGAGAAATGCTTAGCGATGTTCATTTCAAATCCGTAGAGCTTTTCAACAACTTCAATTACGGTGAGTTAAGAGTATTGATTAAGAATTATGTTGAAATCGAGAATGATATCCTTGGATTAGAGAAAAAGACAGAAAATAGGGCGAAACAGGTTAACTTAGTTAAGATTTTCAATAACTTGACGAAAATTCTCGAAAACGCTAAAGATATTTCTGAATTGGCTTCTACGCAGGCTTTTAGAATGAGCAAAATAAAAAATAGTTGAGCGAAGATCTAAAACCTATTATGAAGCCGCTTTAATCTGTTCAATGGATCTTTCAGCTTTAAGGTGTGAAAGAAGTTCTTCAATAGATTTTACTCCAATTAACGATTTTACTGCAGCCTCGAGGAGATTTGAAACAGGTTCAACGCTAATCCCCTTGGATTCTAAAACATCGATTATTTTAAGGCTTTTCATCGATTCATAGTTGAACTTTGGAACCAACAGTTTCCTAGCATATTTGTCAGCCAAAGCAGCATCTATCTTACCCATACCCCTATGATCTAATCCTCCGACTGGCCATACTTCCCCCTTAGCAGTTATAGCTCCCGTCATTATAACCGTCGGATCGACTCGGAGACTTGTGAAAGCAGAGATCATAGCCACTCCTATGGCCAGACCCGCTGAAGGACCAGATACCGGAGGATATGAGACTCCTGGACGAAGCTGGAGTTTTTCCATACCTTTAGCGGGCGTGACCAGTTCTACGAATACATCGTAGTTCTTAAACCTCCATCCTGAAATGCTGTTGATATATATGAATGCGTCTTCAGCGCTTGCTTGAATACTTTCACCGTATTCACTACCCACAGTCTTTACCAAACCCCTACCATCCGGATTTATCACAACCTCGATTGCACTCACCAGGCCGCTCTGGTCTCCGATTACTCCTATTGCTACGAGACCGTAACTCTTTCCGATTTCCGGAGTCTCTTCCCTTACGCTTCTTTCAATCATAGTCCTGGCCTCGCTAACGGCCTCTTCCTCAGACAACGATTCTAAAGCCTGTTGGAAATGGATTAGCCTAAGAGGATAGTTTGAAGGGGACACTAGTCTAATCTTTCTTAAGAATTCATCAGACTTCTCATCGACTCCAAGTATCTTAGACAGCCTTTCGAGATCATTAGAATAGATGCTTCTTATCTCTTCAACAGACTCCCCTTCTTCTAAGGCTTTGATAAGCTGTCTAGCTGCATCTATCTCCTTAACTCTAAGCCTATTAGCCTCGTTTATAACATCGGCGATTCTCCTAGGGCTTAATGCTTTTTTCCTAAGGGTTTCTAGAACACTATCTACCGTGGTTTCATCGCTTAAAACATCAAGATACTTCTTCAAATGTATGCTTATTATCTCCTTTTTCTCCTCATCAGTCTTGGGATAGCTGAATTCAAATGTTCTTGTAAACCTTTCCAACAGAGCTCTGTCAAGAACCTCTATCCTATTCGTACTCGCAATCACTACTACTCCAGATAAAGGAATAAATCCGTCGAGTTCTGTTAAAAGCTGACTCGTAACCCTGTCCATAACCGGATCATGTGTTCCACGCATCGGTGCAACAGAGTCTATTTCATCGAAGAAAATTATGGCAGGTGCGTTTCTTCTTGCATCCTCAAAAATATCCCTTATGGTTTTCTCAGGATCTCCGTATACTCCTTGGATTATTGACGGACCGTTAATAAGGTAGAACCAAACGTTATTCTCGCCAGCTATTGCTCTGGCAAGAAGCGTCTTGCCCGTACCCGGTGGACCGTAGAAAAGGAATCCCTTTGGAGGAATATACCTAGCCCTACTGGCAAGCTCAGGGTTTAACGATAGTGAAATCTCCTTTATTACTTCCTCCCTAACTCCTTTCAATCCTCCAACGTCTTCATAACGCTCCTTCGGTCTGAGCTTCACTATAGACTTCTTTGCGGCTTCAGTTCTCGTAGTTATCGAGTAAGCCTTGACTTTGGAAGCAGCTTCTCTAAAATCGTTCAGAGTAACTAATTCACCTGGGTTAACCTGTTCAACCATACTTTCACCGTGTAGGAGCCTATCGATAATATTCTTCTGAAGGGGTGCAACCTTACTGTTGACAACCATCTGGAAGGCATTAACTATGTCAGCAGGGGTTATCGCTTGTGTTTCGAAAGTCCTCAAAGTGTCTTCTATAACTGTCAGAATATCGTTAGGAGGGAGCTTAATTTTGTGGGCTTGACACTGTTTCTCAACTATCTTGAGCAACATGCTTCTTGAGATATTCTCATCCAAGTCTATTGTTCCGGCGACACCTCTTCTGCGAAGAGTATCTATGAGCGATTCGTATTCCGTCGTTGAAACAAGTACGATTGTCCTATAGTCCTTCTTCTGTAGTTCATCAAATTTCTCGAGTAGAACAGTTTGAACCCTAGTTTCCTCCATACCCACTTCAGTGGTAGAGCTGAATCTCTTCGCAAAAGCCTGAAACTCGTCTATTAGAACAACACTTGGACTATAAAATGCGTTATTGAAGAACTCACTAAGCCTCTGTGCGCTCTGCCCATACCACATTGAATAAACCTGCTCTGGTCTCAGTTTAAGCAGGTTTACAAGCAACCCATATTCGAGACCTTTTTCAAAACTCTCTCTCTGAACTATCTCGGCGAAGAATGTTTTTCCAGAACCGCTTGACCCTTTTATTACAAATAGCTTTGGAGGCGGAGTTGTAAAGGTCTTTCTTATCTCAGGGTCTCTAAATACATGATAGTGAATGCTGACCATTACTTTGAAAAACTCCTCATCTCTACCAATCAAATCCTCTTTATTAACCCTGGGGAAGTGCGGGGTTTTTCTAATCTTCCTAGCCTTCTTATTTACGATTTTCCTCCTCTTTTCAGGAGGAAGACTGAGGAACTTCCACATACGGTACTTCCATGAAAATAAATGAAGCATGGGAGAAAAAAGAGTCCTTAAAAAAGGCCTCTTATACCACCATTCTTCTTCGAACTCTCTGCTTTCATCAGCTCCATTCCAAAACATTCCCCAATAGAATGCTTCCATAATCTAAACTATTAAATCTTTATACCATTGCCATGAACACCCTTTAGGTTAAAAAGGATAAAAGCTTCCAGCAGATTAGTTGATGGTGGAAAAATATTGGGTATGCTCCGAATGCTTACGGCTATAGTATGTGTCCTCTTAGCGTATTCGCCTGTCATTACAGAGAGTAAGATAACAGAATATTCTTTCTCTGGAATAAGCATACTTGAAGGGGACCTATTCATCGTAGCACTCAACCCCCCGGTTGAAAATATTCAGGTATATGTTAATACCAGCGGAGGTAAAGGATACTCCTATGCCTTGTTGACAAACAGGAGTCTTGCAATACCAGAGGTAATAGGATATAGCTCTACCTTGCAGCTTATATCAAAAGATCAGATAGTAAATGTTACGATAGTATTCAGTTCGAAAAATGTTACTAGAGTAATCTATGGAGTCCTTACCAGTAATAATACTTACTACAGGCAGGCTTCAACAAAATCCTACTTTTTTGCCGAGGGCATCCTCTTTATATTCTCTCCACAGGTTACCATGCCACCCGGCGAGTCAAGAATAACCTTTAACATAAATACTGCAATCATCCGGAGGGAAGAGGGTTTTCGCATACAATTACCACCCTTAGTCACTGTAATACCTGTTTTAGCAGGAATATTACTCATAGTCTACCTGAATGCCTACGCGATAATTGATTCCTATTACTTGTCTCAAAGGGAAGAATTGAGTACGGGTAGGAAGATCGCCCTAGCAATATTACTGTTTTTAAGCGCCGTAATCATATATTGGCTTACAGGATTAATAATCAGATTTTAAAATAAACTTCCTCAGGGTAAGTTCCACACTTATTGCAGTAGTATCTTGATTCATTAGGCTTCCACACTAGTTTTGAACCGCATTTTGGACAAAGCGGCGCAGTACTGAGCGGGGGAGCCTTCTCCTCAGCCTTCAAGATCCCTGCTTTCTCAGCTTTAGATTCAATGGTCTTTTCCAAAGACTGGGTTTTTACAGGTGAAACCGGGGTAGAACGTGGTTTAAACGTAAGAATGACATAGGTTAGAACACCAGAAAGAACTGATACGGCGACTAGGTTAAATATCGTTCCAACAACCACCATTAGAGACAGAGTTGCGAAAGCATCTTCTATAACAGGTTGTCTGAAGGGAAGATTGTAGAGAGAAGGCTTTAAACTACTATTCATGTAGTACAGACCTACAACAGATACCATAGTTATGGAGAATACGGAAGCCTTAATAGCGTCCGATACTGAGGAAGAAACAAAACTGGCAACAATACTCGTTGCTATGATGACTACGAGGACCAGTATAAACCAATTACTTGAATTGAAGAATTGTAAGAAGTAACTTACAAGCTCCTTACCTTCAGTTGCAACCATTTCCATGCTATAACCCGAAACAGAAAGTCCTAGAGCATAGACCCATGGGCTGTTCTTTAATCCGGAAACGGGTATGTTTCCCACGTTGCATTGAATACTACTAGAAGGGATTATAGAATCCATAAGCAGTATTGGTGAAAGAACCAAGAATGTCAGCAACACTATCGATAGAATTAGCCTCAATTCTTCAAGAGAATCTTTGGACTACTATTTAGCTTTTCCGTTTAGAATCTTTGATAAGTCTGAATTTTTCCTCAACAAAAAGAATCGTTAACGAGAGAAAAAAGTTAAAAATTAGAAGCAGGAATGTAATCCAAGCTAAGTCCGCAACCATACCTGATCCCAATCTCGGAATCAGGAAAAACGCTAGGATTAACGCGGGGACAATTGAGAAAACAGCTATAGCAATATAAGGGGTCTTCATAACAACTATTCCTCCAAATAGCCGCCTTTACGAAGCTTAATACAAAGCTCGCAAATCTCGTTGCTAAGATCTTTGATCGATAGGCCTTTTTCAAAGATTTTCTGAGCCATGTTAGCAGCATATTCATTTACTACAGTATTATTAAGAAAGCGCTTTATTTTAGCGCTCCCTTTTCTCCTACCCATGTAATTGCTTATAGAAGGCTGTGTTACTTTAAGAAGTTTAGCGACCTGAACCTGGTTCAAATTATAATCCTCCACAAGCCTGCGAGATATTAACATTCTTAAAGCAGGAACCACATGCTTAACCATACGATCGCAATGCACCACCATTCCAAATAAAGTAATAGTTATAACCCATTTTTAAGCATGACGCTCAATAAAAGAATAAGTTTGTTAACGGGTTGTTAGATTTATGTAAGTTTACATGCCGTCTTCCATCATGAATATTTGCGTTAAATTTTAAGTATTTTGTCTAGCTTCTCATTCCCTATCCTACTCAAAACTTGTGGTCATCTTCTTATTATCAAAATTGTTATTATGATTAATAAATGAGCAATTATTTTATTCCAAAAGACGATAGAAAGAATTGGGAAAACAGGAATATCTAAGTATCTGACAAATAAAGTTTCTACAAGGGTAAAGATAATATCTGAGAAGTTTAGAATAACAGGCTAGGGAAAAATTTATCTAATTAAAGGCAGATTAAAATGTAGACGCCGGGGTAGCCGAATCCGGTTAGGCGGTGGGCTGCAGAAGAACTTTGCCGCGACCCACAGTATGCGGGTTCAAATCCCGCCCCCGGCTTTTCAAACATGAAATTAAGTATCGTTGCTTCAAGTAATCGTGTAGAATAGGGTAAAAATACGGGTAGGGGGAAAAGTTTTGAGGAGGAAGTCTTGACGGGTTTCTTAAACTAGTATTTGCGGCGGCTCGTAGTCCACTAGTTTGCCCTCTAGGTATTCAGCATAGCCCTGGAGGTCTAATAGGCCATGGCCACTCATATTGAAGAGTATAACCTTCTCTTCACCTTTCCTCTTACATTCTAGAGCTATATCTATAGCTGCTTTTATTGCATGGTTGGTTTCTGGGGCTGGGACGAGCCCTTCATTCTCCGCAAATATTCTACCAGCTTCAAAAATCTCCGTTTGATGGTAGGCTACAGATTTCATATAACCATCGTGTATCAATAGACATAATGAAGGAGCCTTCCCATGATACCTGAGGCCTCCAGCGTGTATCGGTGGCGTGAAGAACTTGTGACCTACGGTATACATTTTGAGCAGGGGGGTCATCTCTGCAGTATCTCCGAAGTCATACATGTATTTACCCCTCGTCGTAGACGGTACTGCCTTCGGCTCCACTGCTATAAATTCCGCATCGAGCTTGCCGGCAAGCTTCTCGCGCATAAACGGGTATGCTAATCCAGCATAGTTAGAACCTCCTCCTATGCAGCCTATTACGTAATCCGGCTTCTCATCAAGCATTTCAAGCTGTTTCATGGCCTCTTGGCCGACGATCGTCTGGTGGAGTAAG
>JANXDK010000013.1:2950-10568 GCA_025059435.1 Thermoproteota archaeon | reverse complement strand
CGCTAAACACTTGATGCTTAAAGGCTATGAGGTTGATGTAGAACACGATCTTGGGGGAGGGCTTGTTTGCGACGTATACGCTGAAAGAGGAGATGGTACACTCGCTATCGAGATAGAAACCGGATTCGTACCCCCAGATAATGCTTTGGACCCTGAGCAGTATTGTAGGGCTAGGGTAGCGAGTAAGATAACTAGGTATAGTGTAAGAGTAGATAAATTCGGATTAGGCATCCCTCCTTATTATATCCTTCAGATACCTAGAGTCCTAGCAAAACCCCCTCGGTTTAGGACTATTGGAGAAATTGAAGAAGTTAAGAGACTCTGCGACTTATATTACAGGAATCCTCCCGTAAGCATAGAGGAGGTCAAAAACGCTAGGCTTCACACCGTTTACGTAATAGATGTTGCTGACGATATTGTTTCAGAAGTAGATCCTGAGTTTTACACTTTGATGGTCGCCAGCTTGCTTAGCATAACTAGGTTGACGACTATATAACAAATCAACTCAGAATATTTTTTGATATTATTCTTTTCATAAATAGATTTTTTAAATTCATCGGTTTCTAACTGTTTTTATAAGGTAGGACTATGACAGACAATCCATTTGACGGCTCTGGAAGTCCTTTCCTAAACCTTATTCTTACTACGCCGTTGTTACCATGGAGACCGATTACTCTCCCAATGATCTTTTCCTTCTTGCTTATCAGACATGCTACCTTCCTGCCCATTAATAGTCTTGCAGCCTCCTCCCTTGTGGAAACTCCCTCAAACCTTGCAAGATACTGATTTTTCCTAATGCTCCTCATCCCCAACCTGGGCCCTCGGATTACTCCTTGGAGCAGGGTTTGGATCATCGGGCAGTTTTCGAAAAACCGTTTTTTATATTTTTCCTTTTTAAATTTAGTATCTCCGGTAATCATTAGGGAAAGGTTAATATAACTCATTTATATTTAAGAAGGATACTATGATGGTTTCCATAAGATGGAAAAGCTTCTATTATACCTCTTTATTGAGACCCCTTATTTGGGCATATGAAGGGTGATAATAGATGATTGTTGCGAATGATATAACGGAGCTCATAGGTAGGACACCGATGGTTAAGATAAGCAGGCTTACTGGTCCTAATGATGCTACTGTCTACGCAAAGCTAGAATGGTATAACATAGGGGGGTCGGTCAAGGATAGGATGGCACTATACTTGATGGAGTATGCTGCAGCTTCTGGTAGGTTGAGTAGGGATAAGGTCATTCTAGAAGCGACATCCGGAAACACTGGGATAGCTTTAGCGATGCTTGCTGCAGCTAAAGGATATAGAATTACCATCGTAATGCCCGAGTCGGTTAGCATTGAGAGGCGCCGGATAATAAGAGCATACGGTGCTGAGCTTATATTGTCCCCGGGCGAGAAAGGTACTGGTGGCGCCATAGAGCTGAAAGAGAGGCTTTTGAGGGAAAATCCTGAGAAATACGTTGATTTAGATCAGTTTAAAGACCCTGCCAACATTCTCGCGCATTATCAGACTACTGGAAGAGAAATACTGGAGCAGACGCGAGGGATTGTTGACATGGTCGTTGTCGGAATAGGTACTGCTGGTACTGGTGTTGGAGTTTCAATGAGGCTTAAGGAGTTTAACTCAAAGATAAAGGTAATTGGCGTTACAACCAAGCTTGGAGTAATTATACAGGGGCTTAGGAACCCGAAAGAAACCTATCCCACGATGCTCTTCAGAAGAGAGTTTTTCGATGAAGTAGTTGAGATAGATGAAGAGGGTAGGGAAAAGGCTTTCCAGGTTGTTCGTGAAGCAGCTAGGAGAGAGGGATTACTAATAGGAATGAGCTCTGGGGCAATAATGATGATTGCGCTTCAGAAGGCTAGGGAAATAGGAAGAGACAAGACGATTGTTGCAATACTACCGGATAGTGGAGAGAAATATTTGAGTACCGGGCTCTTCGATTGACTCATGTCTTCGCCTCAATCGAAGAGAATAACTCCTCTATGCTTACAACGCTCCTTGCAAGTAACCTAGCTACTCGAAGAGGCTCGGGAATCCTCCCGAAGACTATAAACCTGTTAAGAACGATCTTAGAGTCAAAATCATCTATTCCGACATTCCTTACGAATACCTTAAAACCTGTTTTTAATATTATTTCCTTCCTTGACCCAAGTCTACGGTATGCTTCAAGCTTATTCTCCCAATTATCTGGAAAATGCCTCTTAATAGTCTCTTCAACACCCTTCGAGGGTCTATAGGTTACTGCTAATACCGGCTTACCAGTTTCCTCAAAAACCCTGTTTATATCAACTATGTTATACATGCTTATGATAGTCCCACTTATCATTATCAGGTTTACGTCTTCTCTTTCCAAAGATCTGTAAAGAAATATTACCGAATCCGTCGCATCATCTCCCATTATAGTTGTTTTGGCGAATGAAAAACCATCTATCAGGAAGTCACTACGCATAACCACGCCCGCTAAAATAGCTTTTTCAGAATTCCTCTTGAAACTTTCAGCTATTCCTAATGCTCTTATCGCCTTTTTAGAAGTCTTAACTCTCATATTTAAGATGATTCATGCTTGATTCGAAATATATGCTTTTCAAAATACTTTTTTAAAAAAACGCTTTGTATGTATTTAGTCTAACTTCGTCATAAAAAATTGCCGAGGGGATTTTTTATTTCTTACAGACAAACTCTTATTATAATAAAGACTAGAAAATATACCAGAGGAAGAGGGGGTATGGGGGTGGAGATTACTCCAGGGGAAAAGGCAGGCGTATCAGCATTATTAAACAGGAGTGATGTTCAGGCTTTACTGAAGGCTTTTATGAACGGTTCGATAAGTGTTTTAAAACCCGTTATGGGCCAAAACGGCGATTTCACCTACCCCGAAGCAGAGAAGATAATGGGAACTTCAACCCGTATGACTAGGGAGATACTAGAAGCACTATCAGAAGAGGAAATATTGACAAAGGAAATAGCCACCGCGATACTTACATGCCCGTACTGTGGTTGCAACAGGTTTATACTCGAGCTAACAGATACTTATTCTCCGTCATCCTCGAGGTCTAAGGCGCTTGAGAACATTATTAGTGGTCTTCTTGGAAAAAGGCTTGTTTGTATCAGTGGTCGTCATGCCTTCTACGAGAATGAGGGTGTCTCAAAGAAGATCTATTCGTATAAGTTCAATCCGGATAAGAAAGAGCTTTTAGGAAGATGGCTTCTTGATATCACTCCAGTTATAGAAGCCCTTAGGACCAAGGGTTGGAAAGTAGAGTCTCCTGCTAAGATAAGGGGTAAGTCTGGTGTTGAACACACTTTCACCCTAGCGGTTTCTTACAAAGGGGATTTGAAGGAAAGTGTAGATGCTGTTGTCGATATTATAGTAAGCGATATGCTGGTTGATGAATCAGCTCTCTCAATAGTTTTAAAGGCTATGGACGTTAATGCAGCTAAGAAGCTACTCTTAGTTGTTCCAGGTTTAACTGACAAGGCTAGGGCCCTCTTCGATTACTATAATACCTTCAATGTTCATGTTCTAGAATGTCAAAGCGTCAGCCAAATAAACAGCGCTTTATTCGAGATACTTACCAGCTTGGCCAAGATTAGGCTTAAGACAGTGCAAACATAGAAAAATACAGGGTATTTTATTAATAATAAAATCAATGTATTCTCTATTGGAAATGTTTAATAGTTCAATTTTTTACAGACACCATTCTATCCTGTTTTGAGTGAGATATGCCTTTTACAGACAAACTCTTATTTTCAAAGAAAAATATCTATACTACGAGGGAGGGCGGGGAGTTGAGTAATACGGAAGTGTTGGAAAGCGAGAAAACTTCTTTCATTAATATTCTGAATAGGAGTGATGTTCAGGCTTTACTGAAGGCTTTTATGAACGGTTCGATAAGTGTTTTAAAACCCGTTATGGGCCAAAACGGCGATTTCACCTACCCCGAAGCAGAGAAGATAATGGGAACTTCAACCCGTATGACTAGGGAGATACTAGAAGCACTATCAGAAGAGGAAATATTGACTTACGAGGTATTTACTGTGAGCATTATTTGTCCATATTGCAGTGACAACCGGTTTGTGGTGGAATTAGTATGTCCACATTGTGATTCTACTAGGCTGAAGATTGGTATTACCATCGAACACTTAGAGTGTGGATACATTGGTTTTGAAGAAGATTTTAGGGAAATGATTTGTCCAAAATGTAGAAAGAGAATGAGGGCACTTGGAATAGACTATAGGAAGCCAGGCGTAATGTATAAATGCATATCTTGCAAAGAGTTTGTTGGAGAACCTAGGAAAAAATACGCTTGTCTAAAAGAGAAACACGTGTTTTATGAGAATGATAGTGTTTCAAAAGAAGTATATTCATATACGCTTAATCCTAAAAAGAAGGATTTCATAGGAAAATGGATTATGGATCTTAATCCAGTAGTGGAAGCCCTAAAAGCTAGAGGATTATCAGCTAGAACTCCTGCTAAGATAAGGGGTAAGTCTGGTGTTGAACACACTTTCACTTTATTCGCCTCGGGTGATAATGGTAGCGATATTATTCTTATAGATGTTCTTGTTAACGATAGGCCTATAGATGACTCCGCGCTCTCCCTCATTTTTAAGGCACTGGATGTGGATGCTTCTAAGAGAGTAATGGTCTTCATACCTGGCTTAACTGAAAAGGCAAGGACTCTCTTCGACTATTATAGAGTATTGCCCAATATGCGTATAATAGAATGTAAAAACATTAACGATGTTAGTAATATGATTCTAAATGTTTTAAATCCTTTTGTCGAAGCGCATCCTCGAATAAAATAGCATGCACCAAAGACTACAGGATATTGTTTTCATCTTCAACATTGTTTTAACTCCTTTATTTTTCGTGTTAATAACAATTTTAGGTAATTTAATCGGATTAACTCTCGAGAAGCTAATCGCATTATGTCTCGTTTCCCTCCTGTTCGACTACTCCCGAGTGCTTGCCAAAGTATTCTTACTTCCTATTGTAGAACGCCTTAAGAAGCCTCTCGCAATAAAGGAAAGCCTTCATATATCAGTAATAATACCTGCACACAACGAGGAGAAAACCATTGCTTCCTGCATAGAATCTGTCTTGGAGAATAAATATCCTTGGAAACAGATTATCGTAGTTGACGACGGTTCCACCGACAATACTTACAAAATCGCCTCCCGGTATAGAAGTAGGATTACGCTCTTAACCAGGTCAAAGAGTAGTATGAAAGCATACGCCCTGAACTATGGGCTTCGGGCTGCTACTGGAGATATAGTCGTTACAGTTGATGCTGATACCGTAATCGCTTGGGATTTCCTAAGCTTTGTTGCAAAATATTTCAGTGATCCTTTCATCGTCGCAGCCAGTGGCAACTTAAGGGTTTCAAATTATAGTTCAAACCTGTTAACTAAATTACAATCTTTAGAATATGTTATCGCTTTTGACATAGGAAGAAGATTACAATCTTTTTTCAACACGCTCCTGATAATCCCGGGTGCAGTAGGAGTGATGAGAAAGAGCATTTTAGAATCATTAGGTGGGTTTGATCCTTTTATCGGAGAGGACTTTGATGTGACGCTTAAAATGCACAAGGTTAAAGGGAAAATCATCTTCATGCCGGAGACTTATGCTTGGACGGAGGTTCCGGAGAACTGGCGCAGCTGGATGAAGCAAAGAATAAGGTGGCATAGGAGTCAAATAAGGATGTTAATAAGGCATAGTAACCTTTTCTTCAGAAGGCAATTCGGCCCGCCTGGTCTAATAGGTGCTCCGGATATGTTTCTAATGGATATTCTCATGCTAATCATCCGTCCAGTTTGGCTCTTTTACTTTATTCTTACGTCGCACAATCCTTTATTGTTATGGTTAATCGTGATCGCGTTCTATGCAACTATGGAGCTTCAAACATCGCTAAGCGCTATTTCTATAGTTGAATATCCTCAAGACATAAAGTATTGGTACTTATTCCCAGTAATGTTGTTCTTTTACCGTCCTATTTATGCCTTAATCCGGTTGTATTCTTACATATCTGAATTGATCAAAAAATCGGAAGAATGGTAAGTCTCCTATAATAGATTTTGTGACATGTCTGATTCTCACTTCTTATAACCTATTTTCCTAAGGAACTCGTATCTATGTTTCTTGTCTTCCTCATTCTCCACACCCTTAGTCTTTATACCGTCGACGACGCCGAGTACTCCTCTTCCCAATTCCGTTTCAGCTATTATCACGTTAACCGGATTACCAGTAGCACAGAATACAGTTGCAACTTCTTCGACGTTCTTAATCCTATTCAGGACGTTAATAGGATAAGCATTTTTCAAAACTATTACGAAGACATGTCCAGCAGATATCTTCAAAGCATATTCTACTGCTAGTTTTTTCAAATCCTCGCTTGTTCCATCAAACCTTACGAGAGCAGGTCCACTAGATTCGCAGAAAGCCACTGCAAATTCAACCTTGGGCATACTGGATGCGATAGTCTCGTAAATGTCTTCAACAGTTTTTATGAAGTGGGATTGGCCTATTATTATCTGTATTCCTTCCGGAGTTTTTATTTCTACGGACTCGAGCCTAATGCTCATGGTTAGTTAATGATTGTCGAAGGTGGGTAAAAAGCTTTATGAGATCCTATAGGTAGTTATGCCCTAGGAGTGTCTTCGAGAGGAGGCTTCTTCGACCTTCGCCTTCACGGTGGAAAAGCACCTCAGTGGCTAGTCTCAAGGATGATACGCTTAGGGAGCTCAATTGTCGAAACAATAATCATCGAATTCGGAACACTGGAGCTTTTGAGAAGGATCTCCGATCCACTGTGGTTCCAGGGTTTTTCTAATGTACTTGGGTATGATTGGGATAGTTCTGGTTCAACTACAGTTACATCTGGGGTTTTGAAAACTATATTCTCTGTGAATAACATTGGTGTTTATGCGTGCGGTGGTAAGGGAGCATTATCACGTAAGACTCCAAATGAGATAAAGAGCATAGTGGAAACGAAAGGTGTTAACGCTGATCCTAATAGGCTTACATATTTGTCTAGGATTTGTGCTAAGGTTGACAATTCAATGATACAAGCTGGTTACCAGCTTTATCATCATGTTTTCTTTTTTGACAAAGATGGGAATTGGGCTGTTGTACAACAGGGTATGAACCCGGAAGTGAAATGGGCTAGGAGATATCATTGGTTGAGCGAGGGTTTAAGAAGCTTAATCGAGGAACCGCACTCTGGTATAATAGGTGTCTCCAAACACGATAAGGTTCTAAATCTAACTGCTAGAGAGAGCAGGGTTAATAGGAATGTTACGCTAGAGCTTGTTAAGGAGCCTTCCTACAGGCTTAAGAGATACTTGAAGACTGTTGACGAAACTCCTTCGGAAACTCTTTTAAAATGGATGCCTAGTAGCTTTAAGCCTCCTGCCTATCGGGTCGTATTGGAGAAGAACGTGAATTGGAAGGCATTGGAGGAAGCATATGAGTTTAAACCAAGTAGTTACGAGGAATTGCTAAGCATAAGGGGTATTGGTCCAGGGACTCTGAGGGCTTTATCGCTCGTGGCCCAGATAGTTTTCGATGCCGAGCCGAGTTGGAGAGACCCGATAAAATTC
>JANXDK010000013.1:0-2940 GCA_025059435.1 Thermoproteota archaeon | reverse complement strand
TGCATTCGGAGGGAAAGACGGTATTCCCTATCCTGTTAACAGAAAGAGGATGGACCGTGTCATAAGCATTCTTGAAGATGCTTTATCTAAGGCTAAGATCGGGGATAAGGATAGGATTCGTGCTTTTAGAAATCTTAAATCACTAGCGGAAAGACTTGACCAACAAAGCATTTTCGATAAAGACATATAAACATTATTAGGTTATCTTCTTAGAAATGTCTCTGCTGGACGACGAAAGTAAGAAGAGGGTGAAGGAGATATTAAGCAGGGATTTTAGGAACCCTGTTGACATAATGGTTTTCACTGAAGAAGAGGGTTGTAGGTTTTGTAAAGAAACCCTTCAGATAGCGAGAGAAGTATCCAGTTTAAACCCTGATATAATGGTTAAACACTATCCCTATGGTAGCAGCAGCTGGGAAGCTGAGAAATATGGGATTAAGATTTTCCCTGCTACCATAATAGCCTCTCCGGAGAAAGATTACGGTATAAGGTTCTTCGGAATTCCCTCTGGTTATGAGTTTGAAACATACCTTAAGGATATTCTAATGGTTAGCAACGGTAAGACGATGCTAAGGGATTCTACGAAGGATTTTATCAAAAGTATTAGAGAACCGCTTAACATCAAGGTTTTCGTAACTCCTACATGCCCATACTGTCCCTCGATGGTGTTTTATGCTCATCAATTCGCATTTGAAAACGATATGATAATTGGGGAGATGATAGAAGCAATGGAGTTCCCAAAGCTTGCTGAAAAATACAACGTTACAGGTGTTCCCAAACTTGTTGTAAACGATCTTCATGAGCTCATTGGAATGAGGTCCGAGAAGCAATTAGTGGATTTCCTTAAACACGTCCTTGAAGACTGAACTAGAGAAGTTTAAGGCTAATGTTTAAATAATATGGTTTTAAACCATTGGTCATGTTCGAGCAAACATATTACGAGATAAGACATAGGCTTGGGCAATCGCTTATTGGACTAATACCGTTGGGTTCAGTTAAGAACCATGGGCCTCACCTCCCAGCTAATGCTACCTCGTTAATAGCAAGCCACTATTCTCTCAAGGTATCGGAGTCTCTTCAACCCTATGTTTTCAATATCGGAGAAATACCATACGGTGTTGAGGGAATAATCTCACTTAAGCCAGAGGTTCTAAATGTGCTCTTGACAAACATCTTAGAGAACCTCTCAAAACTGGGTTTAAAGAAGATAGTGCTATTAAATGCAGATCCAATTAACGATGCCTTCCTAAAGGAGTTTGTAAGTAAGAAGCCCATTAAGGATGTTGAACTGCTTCAATTGAATATATGGGAGAATTATCCGGATATTCAATCGCTAGAAGGAGAACCTAAGGGTGGCTCAGGCGGGGCTTACTTGACTTCTCAATTACTCTTTATAGACAGGGGTCTAGTCAGAGAGGATAGGATGAAATACGCAGATTCTTCGATGGGAGTTGAGGGAAATGTTTCTAAGGCAAGAGTTGAAATAGGAGAGATAATCTTATCTCAAACAACAAGGGCTTTGATAGAAAAAATCGAAGAATTCATGAGGAAATAGTTAAACTACTTTAAAGTAACGCTTTTCACACCCTTTATCCTTCGCATTTTCTCAATAACCTCACCGGGGATTCTCCCGTTAACAACTATCTGTAGCTTAGGTTCTGGAACTAGTTCAGGGTCGTCTGCAATAACCTGCCTTATGCTTATTCCGAGCTCAGCTATAATGCTACTAGCACCTGCCACTATGCCCGGTCTATTCGGGTCCGCATATATCTCTATTACGTCGAAACCAAGGTATGGTGCTGCATCAGCTAGATTAGGACCAGCCGGCTTAAGGGCTCTAAATATCCTGTTAAGCTTCTCGTCTTTCATCAAGAGCTCGACGGTATTTCTCACTATGCGTCTGTCCGCATTTGCTGCTTTTGCTATCTTAGCGTCAGGTATGTGTATTGGGCCACAGTATATTCTGCCGTCTTCAGCTATCCTAAGACCATTTTCAACCAATAGTTTCGCCACCCTTACCTTCGCGGGATAACGCTTAACCTTCTCGTATACTTTGCTCCACAAGCTTGGTAGCAACTATAATTAGTTGTATTTAAAAAATTAACACTATGGCTATTGTGAATCTTGGGAATACGACTAGATATGTACAGAAGTATACAATCGTTCAATAGAGTATATATACTGGTAAAACTGCTCCAAGAACGATCAAAATATGAAGCCACCGGTTGTCAATTTAAAACCTGAGGATATGCCTAGGTCATGGTATAATATTCTTCCAGACCTCCCCCGCCCCCTCGACCCGCCCTTAAACCCCGCTACTATGAAGCCAATCTCCCCACAGGACCTCGAAGCCATTTTTCCAAAGGAGCTTATAAGACAAGAGGTTTCAGACCAGAGGTATATCCCAATACCTGAAGAGGTTGCTCAAGCATACTATGCCATCGGCAGGCCGACTCCTCTTAGAAGAGCAACTCGTCTAGAAAAGTACCTCAATACTCCTGCGAGAATATACTTCAAGTGCGAGTATGTCAACGTTGTTGGAAGCCATAAGCCTAATACTGCTATAGCCCAAGCCTATTACAATATGGTTGAGGGCACCAAAGGATTAACAACCGAAACGGGAGCAGGCCAATGGGGCTCTGCACTAGCACTGGGATGCGCATTCTTCAAGATGAAGTGTAAAATATTCATGACTAGAAGCAGCTATTTGAGTAAGCCGTACAGGAAGATACTCATGCAAATATTCGGAGCAGAGGTTTATCCTTCTCCGAGCAATCAAACAGAATTCGGCAGGAAGATGCTTGAACAAGATCCGAATCACCCTGGTTCCTTGGGGATTGCTATAAGCGAGGCCATTGAAACTGCTGTAAAGACGGGTATGAAGTATTCTCTCGGAAGTGTTCTAAACCATGTCTTACTTCACCAGACGATCGTCGGTCA
>JANXDK010000012.1 GCA_025059435.1 Thermoproteota archaeon | reverse complement strand
ACAGTGTCTAATGGAAATGAAGAAGGTTTTAACATATGATGGAAAGATAGTGATGATAACCCTTAAACCGGATTGCGTAAAGAAAGCTCTGAGTAAAGCAGGGCTTAGAATAGAACATGAGAGAGTTGTTAAACACAACGATACTTATCCTGAGATAATTGTCTTAACAAGTTGTTAGATCAGTATTTCTTTCAAAAGGCTTCAAAGATACTTGATTAAATGTTTTTAAACTAGTTTGTCACAGAATTAAGCGTAGGATGAGCGAATTCATAAAGAAGTATGAAGAGGATAGAGGTTTATCTGAGAAAATTGCTTCTTACATACCTGGCTACAGAGGATATAAACAGAAGGAGGTTAGGAGGGAAGCTGATAAGCTTCTCCGAGATTTCATGGTCAGGAAGCTTGAAGCAGCAAGATCTGGTTTAAAGAACGTCGTTAGGGAAATTGCCGATGCCAATGCTGTTGAGTTGTTTAAAACTCTGAACAGAATTAACGCTATAATGGATAGGGTGATAAACAAAGTTGAACATGCTGATTACGGTTATTCCGGCTTCTTTAATCTTATTAAGATTCATGAGGATGAACTTGACAGGATTCTGGATTACGATTACAAGCTAGTAGGTGCTTGTGACGAAATATCTAGATTGGCTGTTGAAACAAGTAGTGCTGCTAATGCGGGAAGTCTCGATGTGATTCCAAATCTTCTTAAAAGGCTTGAATCTAAGCTTGTAGAATTTGAATCAGCATTCTCCTCCAGAGAGGAGGCAATCGTATCAATTAAAGGAGGTGTTTAGACATGCCCCAGATAATAGAGTGGATCGGAGCATCTGCTGACGATATTGTCTGGAGATACCCTAAAGAGGAGATAACCTGGGGCGCACAACTGATAGTTCACGAGTATGAGGCAGCGATATTTTTCAGAGACGGTAAAGCCTACGACGTACTTGGACCTGGGAGACATACTTTGACTACGATGAATCTCCCACTATTAACTGGAGTATTATCTAGATTAGCTGGTTTCGAAACAACCCCGTTTAAGGCTACGGTGATATTCGTTTCAACGAAACAGTTTAAAGGATTATTTGGGGCAAGTGGCCAAACAACGGAGCTTGCACCACTCAAGTTCTACGGTTCCTTCTGGTTTAAGATAGATGATCCTAAAACATTCGTGATGGAGGTTGTCGGTGGCCAAAGTGCATATACTACAGAAGCTGTTAACAACTTTCTAAGAGGCTTCATGAACGAGAGGCTTATAACCCAGTTGGCAAAATACGATCTCGCAACAGTATTCACAAAGCTTGAAGAAGTATCGTTCAAAGTTAAGGCCGCTATTGATGAGGAGTTTAAAAGGGTTGGAATAGACCTGATAGACCTAAAGTTTGAAGGCATGGATACTACTCCAGAATACAGAGACAGGCTCTTCTGGATAAAGCAGACAGGCGGTGCAGCTACACAAGTACTTGCAATGGATACTACCAAGAGCGTTGCAGAGTCCCTTAGCAAATCGCCTAATGCTGCAGCTGGAACAGGCATAGTTCTAATACCACAGCTTATGCAGCAAGCTGCAGCAGTACCGATGGTAATATGTCCAAGCTGTAGGACGCAAGTGCCTTCGACAAGCAGGTTCTGTCCCAACTGCGGCTCACCTATTCAAGCACCTCCGCCACCACCATCACAACCACTCGCTCCCTCTCCACCTGGGACAGTAGCATGTCCAAAATGTGGGACCCAAAATCCTGCTACAGCACGTTTCTGCATGAACTGCGGTAATCCTCTACAGGCTACGGTAAACTGTCCACAATGCGGGTCGCAAATACCTGCTGTTGCCAAGTTCTGTATGAACTGTGGTGCGAAACTTCAATAACCTTAGCCGGTACCTATAAAAAAGATTAAAACAAAGCTAAAGAGCTGTAGATTCGATTCACTCATACGACATACCGAGAGCAGGTCTCGTGAGCGCTAGTGACAAGCCTCCAAAATATCCGTCTCCCATAAGAAGCTTGTCCAGAAGATTTATTAGTATTGCAAAGAGATGGAAGAAAACTTCTCGTGTTTTGATCTCATAAAACTTAGAACCGAAGGTACGAAAATAATTCCTAAATGTTCAGTCCTTGTCATTGTTAACTACTTCAGGAGAAAAGTTATATAAGTTAAGTTGCTTCTCAAATATTTCAATGAGTAAAAGAGCGGGATATGGAGGTTATGCATTAGCCATATTGCTTATTTCGATTGCAATAGATGGCATATTATTTTCAATGGGTTATGCAGATCCGCTTATTCTCATCTCATTACCCTTAATATTGCTAGGATTGTACACAGTATTCTTCTCCATGTTCGCTGCCGATTGGAAATACTACTTGATTTGGGGCCTGGTAATGTCCTGTTTAGGCTTTTCATTATTTTTAACGCTTTTCACTGGAAACTTGTTATTAAATTTTAGCATTTCTCTAATAATAATTGTTGTTACCGGAGTAATAATCTCTAAGGTAGGTAAACGTTGACTGAATCGATAATTTCAAAGGAAGTTTTTAAATGCTCTAATTGCGGAGGACCATTAGACTATACTCCTGAGACTATTGCTTGCGTTTGTGATTACTGTGGTACAGTTAATTGGTTCTCAACAGACAGGTTTGAAATATTCATCATACCTTCCCTAACTAGAGATGAGGTGGTTAACGCCTTCTGGAACAGGATGAAAAACGACCCTAATATGAGAAAGGTTTACAGTAACATAGAGATCATTGAAATCCAAGGTTCATATATCCCAATACTTCTAGGGGATGTTTCAGTAAGTGGGGAATGGGTCGGTTTCCGAAGGGAAACTGAGCACAGTGGCAAAAGAATTGTTACCAGAACCGTTACTGAAAGAGGATCTTTCAACACTTCTATGAGGATTGCCTTCGAAGCTAGAAGAGAGTCTGCAGAATATGGGCTTCAAGAGCTTATCTCTCAGGTTAAAACCTTAGTAGCTCAGCCACTCGAGTCAGTCGATTGGAAGAGTATTGGACTTCACGTTTTAAATGCAGAGATATCCCCAGAAGAGGCTATTGATGAGCTCAAGGATATGGCTGAAGACCAAATGAGAGAAACCATACGTTCTTCCAAGCGATTAGATGGTTTTTACTACTATTCATGTACACCCATTGTGAATTCCTTTTGGATTGTACTCGCGCCGTTATGGAGTATAGTGTATAAATATAAGGGAGGAATCTACAGAGCAAGCATATCAGGCTACAACCTACAGTTGCTAAGGATTTCCGAGCCTGTTTTCCTAAGTCAGAGAATACTTTACATAATCGGAAGCATAGTTGCAATCTTGTTCGGAGCATTTGTTCTTCCATTAACATTACTTGCCAAAGACAATGCGCCTTCGCTGGGTGTATTAATATTCATCCTATCGTGTCTAATAGGAGCATCTCTCTCTAGAAAGTCTATAAGCGACGTTAGGGAGGAAAGGTGGAAATGAGCCTTAAGCAACTGAATTGTGCTAATTGTAATGCAACAATAGCTGCTCCTCAGGCAGCATCCATCATTATTTGTCAGTATTGTGGTCATACCTTTGAGGTTTCAACAGGCAAGAAATGGGAATATTACATGTTTCCAGCTTATGTTGACAGTTCCTCCGCTTGGCGCAGGACAATCCAGTTTATTCTACGCAGATACGGTATACCGGAGGACTTCAATGCTGGAGCAAATCTTAAGAAAATTGAACTCTATAATATTCCTTATCACGTTTTCAATTGCAAGGCATATTCTTCTTGTTCTTATCGTGGTAATCAAGCGAGCTATCTTGAGGTTAAAAACATGACCGTACTCGCCACCAGAACCGGAACATGGCTAGACCCTTTCGCTGAAAAAATATCCTTCTCGGTAAGGGGGAGAAGCTTCTTCAATCCTAATCAGGCCCAGAGAAGTAAGTTCTACCTTCCAACAATAGATTATCGTCAAGCATACAACATTGCTTATCGGTTCATAACTAATCAGGCTATGACTGAAGCACGTAAGAGCTGTAGTGGATTCAAAGGCGTTGAAAAGGCTGAAGTCAACTACATCGGTTTAGTCCACTATCCCCTTTGGCTAATCGAGTACTCTTACAGGAGAAATGTATACAGGGTCCTAATGGATGCTCCAGGCGGTAGAGTTATTTACGTAGAATACCCTTTAAGCACACGGTCTCGAACTGTAATGCTAACAACCGCTATGATAATGGTCCTCATAGGCTTAATGTCAGGCTTATTCGCAACCATCATATCGCCCATCGGGATTTTAAGTGGCATAGTCTCTTCGCTAGTAATATCATCGCCATTGTTTGCTAAAGCTCTCTCTTTGAAAGGAAGAGGTTCTGAGACTCCTGCTCACCACAGGTTAAGCTCAGAAGTACGAGGCTTAATGGAACAACTTCGATTAACGCCTAGTTTTGGGCCTATCTTAGAATAATTCGCAAAAACCCTATTCAGGGTCTTCTGTCATCTCTATTTATTGTTCCCTAATTATTTTCACCAGTACTTTCCTCCTCCTCGGCCCGTCGAATTCGCAGAAGAATACTCCTTGCCACGTTCCCAATCCAAGCCTACCCTCTTCAATCAGCACGCATACGGAATGGCCGAGAATACTGGATTTTATGTGTGCATGAGCATTACCCTCCAAGTGCCTATAGCGACCGTTTACAGGCACTAGGCGCTCAAGAGTCTCCATAATGTCCCTAACTACGCTCGGATCAGCGTTCTCGTTTATAGTTATGCCCGCGGTTGTATGGGGAACGTAAAGAAAGCATATACCATTTCTAACACCGCTCTTCCTAACAACTTCCTCGACCCTGTCAGTAATATCAATAAACTGTTGCGTAGACGTTGAACTCACTTCTATTACGCTAAGAGCCATGTAGACCTGCTAGTAGAGAGCCAATATTAATGTTTAAGCTCATCTCAAACGGGTCCAGAAGAATAAAAATAGAGAACATAGTTTAAAATTCACTTTAAACTGGGGTAATTCTCTCAAGAAGCCTAAGCCATCGTAGCCATTCTCCTCAACAAAGCTAACAAAATCCTCAGCATCAGGGCTGTAACCCGGAGAGCAGAGCTCAAGAGCTGCTTGCTCTGGTTTAAAACTCAAGTAATCCAGGCAAGTCCCTGAAAACGTTGAAGGCATCATCAGCCAATGTTTAGCGAAGCTAACCCAAGTAGAATTACCATTATGGTTAGGATACTTTCTAACAAACCTTTCAACCTGTTCTTAACCCGGCTTATTTATGGGACTTCCTAGCCTGCTCGGGAAGGTAAACGAGGAGATAATAGGGGAGGGGGACGAGAACAAGAATTGCTAAAACGATCTGGGCAATAATTTTCTTCCCTTACTCCAGGCATCGTGGGTGGAAAATAATTAAGCATTATGATGGGGAAAAACCAAAAAAGTAAAAGACTTCTCGAGAAATTATCCTTTTTTTATTGAACCGGCGAGATTAAGTAGAAAACTCAGCATCAGGATTGATAGAGATCAAACCCGATAAAGGTCTAAGCTAAGAATTCTGGAACTAAACTAGGGGAGTGAAGTAGAATTTTATCTAAACCCTAAATAATCTATTCGATTTTCTTCATAATTTCGAGATAAGGAGATTTTTTAAGATATAATTCTCTACGTATTTTTGTAAAATCATTATTGAATATTAATCCAAATCCTCTTAACCTCTCCGATTTTGTCGAATTCTTCGTCCTCAGAAACTATGCTACTTGCTCCAACTTTCTCTATTGTTGCTAAGTGTATAGCATCGGATGGCTTTAGATTGTAGTTTACGAGATATTTCTCCATAGGCCTGAAGTCTCCCTCATCGATAGGCACTACTTCTACGTAAGGCAATACGATACTTCTCAAGAAGTTGAAAGTTACATCATAGGGTACTCCATACTTCTTGGATACGTAGAGCGTCTCATCTATAATCAGCATATTAATGAAAAGCTGGTCTTTAAGCAGTTCATTGAAAAGCTGGTCTAAAAAACTCCTCTCTTCATGAGTCATAGTATTCAAGTAGATTAGGAAGCAGGAGTCTAGGAAAACCTTCAACCCGTTTTCTCCTCGAATTCTATCTCAAGATAGGTTTTCTTAAGCTCCCCCAGCCTTGGACCGGAGACTTTAAGCCTTTTAAGATACTCTACGTGATTATTAAGCCTGCTCATTATCTCCTGTGGAGAAGGCCTTCCCCTTATTAGAACCCCTTCTTCAGTAGGTTCAATCATAACGTTTTTCCCCTCTTCTATTCCGTATCTTTCCCTAAGTATTTTTGGTATGAGTATTTGGCCTTTCTCTCCAACCTTCACTTTAAGTTCAACCATAGTTACCTAAAGTTATACTATAGTTGGAATAATTTAAACTTTTAGAAAACTGCTTTCTAAGCTGTTTAAAACCCGAAATCACAGGGTCGTCTTCTATATGAGTTTCTGTAGAATTTCTTCGCGTTTAAACGCTCTTACGCTTAAGCTCAGTACCGCATAATCAATCAGTATAATGGACAGTGTTAAAACCCCTATGATTACTGGACCTAGCATAATAATACCCGCGATCTGCCCAAGCATTAGTGCGATTATTGGTAAGAGCAACATCCCGCTTATCTGCTGGGCTTCTCTGAATCCTTTAACCTTTGCTGAGATAATGACTGTTAAGCAGATACTCGCGAAAGCCATTGCTGGCGACAGGCAAAATATTAACATGATCCAAAGCAAATTGGGGAACAGAAATCTACCAAGCATCGTAAAGGAAAGAATATTTACCAAAATAGAATACGCTATGAAAGATATTACTGTAATCATAAATGATGGGACGAAAGAAACCATTACTTTTCCTAATAATAGCTCTGAATCAGATATTGGAGTTGCTAGAAGAGCCTCTATTGTCTTCCTTTCTTTCTCTCCTGCAAAACTATCCGCCGCTATTACGCTGGAAACCATAACTGGAATTATTAGGAAGAGAGGGGCTAAGAAATAGAGAGTAAAGAGATAGATGGATGCTTGTAGAGGGGTCATTTGCGACAATGCGTTTCTCTCGTGTTCAGGCAGATTTCTAATCATGTTTTCAAGATCTTCCATCGAAGATGCGGATTCGGGAACCATCGTAATTCCGACGATAAAGACGAGAGGAAAACCTATGGATAGGATGAGAGGAATGATGATCATTGGTAGAATTACTTCGTGGTTCCTCTTGATTTCGAGCCAATCCTTCTTGAATACGAGCATAACTTTTCTTAGCCTCAAGCCGTCCCCTCCCTAATCAGTTTTAAGTAAACCTCCTCCAGAGAAGGGTAAACCATATTTACCGATAGGATCATTCCGCCAGCATGCACTACTTCTTTTACAATTTTGGGAGTTGAAGATTCGTCGTCCAGGTTTAAGATTAGTCTGCTTAATTGAGGGTCTATGAAGACGTCTTTGACTTCTTTCAAAGCCTTTAATGAGTCGGTAATTTTTTCGTTGATGCTTAATAAGCCTATTTGAAGAGTAGGCTTCCCCACAAGACGTGCAAGCTCTTCTAAAGAGCCGATTGCAATATTTTTTCCTTTATTTATTATCATAACTTTGCTACATAGTTTCTCTGCGTCTTCAAGACGGTGAGTACAGAGCAGTATTGTGCACTTCTCATGCTTGCTGAGCCTGCCTATCAAGTCTCTTATCTCTTTTGCTGATTCCGGGTCTAAGCCTGCTGTAGGTTCATCCAGGAAGATTATCGGTGGCCTATGTACAAGTGCACGGGCAATAGCAAGCTTTTGCTTCATCCCCCTGGAGAAAGTCCCCACTTTATCGCCTCTTCTCCCCCATAAGTCGAAAAACTCGAGAAGCTCTCTGATTCTCCCATCCCTTTCATTAGTGTCTGAAATTCCATATGCTTCTGCGAAGAACCATAGGTTTTCATAAGCCGTCAGCCTTTCGTATAAACTAGGGTTCTCAGTTAAAACTCCAACGATCTCCCTAACCTTATTGGACTCCTTTATGATATCGTATCCTCCTACTAATGCGAAACCCTCTGAGGGTTTGATGAGACATGAAAGCATACGGATAGTTGTAGTTTTTCCGGCACCATTGGGTCCTAATAGTCCGAATACCTCGCCCTCTCTGATTCTAAAGCTTATATGATCTACTGCTATAATCGTGTTAAACCTCTTGGTTAATCCCTCAGCTATAATGCTTTCCACTGTTTTCTCTATTCAATAAGGTCCTCCTTGGTTAAAAATTTTAACCCTATGCCGGCCCTCTAAATTTCGAATTTTTCTGATGACGAATTTTTTAAAGTTAAACATTTAAGCTAGATGTTTTCCGCGAATGTGGAATGAAAGAGAAGGTTGCGCTGCTATCGGTTTCAAACTTAAAAGGATTGGAGGATTTTGCTAAGGGTCTTCTAAACCTCGGCTTCAAACTATATGCTACTGATAGTACTTTGCGTAAGCTTGTTGAAGCAGGAGTTAAAGCAAATGCTGTTTCTGAAATAACCGGCTTTAGAAGCATATTGGGAGGTAGGGTGAAGACTCTGCATCCATTGATATACGCGGGGATACTCGCATCAAGGTCTAATGCATCACATATTGAGGAGGTCAAGAAGCTTAATGCAACTCTTTTCGATATGGTTGTGGTTAATCCCTACCCGCTTCCGGATGAAAGCATGAGTTTAGAGGATTTTGTCGAGAGGATTGACATCGGTGGTATAACGTTGCTGAGAGCTGCCGTAAAGAATTTTACCGATGTAATCGTTGTTTGCGACCCTGATGATTATGGGAAAATATTGGCCGAGTTTTATTCTAAAGGAGATGTTTCAAACGAGACTAGGAGAATTCTTGCTGTGAAAGCAATGAAGATGGTTGCAGAGTATGAGCAGGAGATTGCGAGGCTCTTGTCTAAGGTCCTTTTGGGTAAAGACCTTCTTTATCTCAATTATGAGCATGTTGAACAGCTTAAGTACGGTGAGAACTGGCATCAGACAGCTAGCCTATATGCTGAAAGGGGCTTTGAAATGTTAAGCCTGGCAAGGGCTCGAAGACCCTTTAACCGACAGATGTCGTTCAACAATTTTCTGGATGCTGAAGCTGCTGTCTGGGCAGTTGCGGACCTTATGGAATACGGTTTTAGTTCAGTTGTTGTAAAGCATAGGAGCATTTGCGCTGCAGCAACTGGTCCTACTCTTCTCGAATCGTTGAAAGTGGCATGGAATAGCGACCCAGTAAGTGCATACGGAAGTGTTCTAGGATTTTCTTACAATGTCAATGAAGACGTTGCAAAGTTTATTTCTAAAAGGTTTGTAGAAGTTGTTGTAGCCCCCTCTTTTTCAAGCGAAGCTTTGAAGATTTTAGAAAGAAATAAGAACTTGAGGCTTATTGAAATAGGAGATTTGAAAAAGATTTCTAAGAAAGATTACAGGTTTATTTCAGGCGGGGTGTTAATCCAAGACAGAGACATTGGCTACATTAAAGCTTCTGAGTTTAAGCCTGTAACCAAGATGGTTTTTCCAGTAGATAAGCTTGAGCTCGCCAGATTTGCATGTCTAGCTGTGAAACATGTGATGTCGAATGCTATTGTCATCGCAAGAGAATATGCTGATGGATTTTATCATACAATAGGAATAGGAGGAGGACAGCCAAATAGGGTGGATGCTATTGTTAAACTTGCAATACCTCGTGCTCTAGAATACTGTAAGAGGAATGGGCTTAAGCCTGAGGAGGTTCTGAAGGAGTGCGTACTTGCTTCAGAAGCGTTCTTCCCGTTCCCCGATAGTATAGAGGCTATTGCTGACGCAGGATTAAGATACGTTGTCCAACCGGGAGGCTCGAAACGCGATGATGAAGTTATAGAGACAGCAGATAAGAGGGGTGTGGCAATGCTATTCACTGGCAGGAGGTGTTTCAAACATTGAGCAACAGCGATGATGAATATTTTCGGGTTTTAAGAGAGCTTTATGACCTAAGGGGTATTAAGCTAGGTCTTGATATCATCAAAGGGTTCTTGGAAGAACTTGGTAATCCAGAGCGAGATTATCCTATAATTCTCGTTGGGGGGACGAACGGTAAGGGTTCAACAGTTGCAACCATAAGCTCGATTCTTCGCGAAAGCGGGTTTAGGGTGGGGACTTTTACTAAGCCTCATCTTTGTAGGTTTACTGAGAGAATAGTCGTTGACGGTGAGGAGATGGATAGGAAAGAAGTTGTAGAATACTACTGGCGGATGAGGGAAGTTGGTGAAAAGGTTTCTGAAAAACTCGGAAGGTTTCCAACTTTCTTTGAATTTTCTACAGCAATGGCGTTTGAATACTTCTCTAAGAAGAATGTCGACGTCGCTGTTGTCGAAGTCGGAATGGGCGGCAGATTGGACGCAACAAATGCATGTGACCCCCTTGTTTCGGTAATAACAAACGTGTCTCTAGAACATACTAAATACCTTGGCGATACCGTAGAAAAAATAGCATTCGAAAAATCCGGTATAATAAGACCTGGTAGACCAACTGTTTCAGCATGTTCCGGACCCGCACTTAGGGTGATAGAGGAGCGTTGCAGAGAACTCGGCTCAGAGCTAACTCTCGTAGGCAGGGATGTTAAATATGAAGTATTAAAATCCGATTTAAGCGGTCTTGAAATGAATATGACTTTAAAAGAAATAGTGCTTAAAGACCTGAAGGTTTCTCTTAGAGGACGATTTCAAGCCGAAAACGTTTCTACAGCGGTAGCAAGTGTTCTCAAGTTCTTCGAATCTATAGGACAAAGCAATTTCAATGAAAATGTTCTTAAAAAGAGCTTGTCTAAGGTCTCTTGGCCCGGAAGACTTGAGCCGATTAGCATGAAACCTCTTGTAATACTTGATTGTGCTAAAGATCCTGCGGCCGCTGAAGCGCTTGTCTCAAGTATTAAAGAAATCATGCCGGACGAGAAGTTTACTACAGTTGTAAGTATTTCATCCGACAAGGATTATGTTAAAATACTTAATTCGCTTTCTAAGATAACTGGCAAGTTTATATTAACTAGGCATAGCGTTATGGGTAGGGCTCTTCCGACAGAGAGTATGGCTGAAGTTTTAAATGGCTTAAAAGCTAAATTCATCTCTGAACCCACTGTAAAAGACGCTGTTAAGAAAGCGCTGTCATCAGTAGGCGAAGACGGTAAAATACTGGTTACTGGATCGGTTTTTACAGTAGGCGAGGCCAGAATATTGTGGTCTGGAGAATTTTACGACGGTTTCTGACCAAATTCAGGTATTTTCGGCAATATTCTGATTAAAGATACTCCTATTATGGTGCTTGCTAATGCGAAAAGAATTCTCTCTATTGGATAAACCCAGAATACCGCATACCATGTTGCGATGAAGTACTCCATATTCCTCCCGAATACTAAGCCAAACACGTATTCGAAAAGCGTGCTCCCCATAGAATGTTGCCCCATCGTCCCCAATAGGGAGCATCCGAAAACTCTAATCCAAATTTTGGTATTGTCCTTAGATTCATCAAACTTCACGGATATTAATGAAACTAAGATGGCAACT
>JANXDK010000011.1 GCA_025059435.1 Thermoproteota archaeon | reverse complement strand
GACAACCGACGAAATGATCTCCCTATAGAAATTATAGCGATCACTGAGGATTATCATGGAAACCGCCAGTGGAACTGAATGCATTACGATTAAAACAGTCCTTTCTAAGAAGGGAAGGCCGATCCACAATGATATGAATAGGCTTATCGTCGGTAAAAATATTATTCTTAGAAGGCTTAAACCGATTGATTCTTTTAACCGAACACATTTCTTGCCGTAGAGAAGAGTGCCCAATAGGAAAATCGCTACGGTTGCAGTCGTATTTCCTAACATGCGGAGCATAGTCGACAGTGGAGATGGAATGTCTATATTTACGAGAGATAGTAAGAAGCCTATCAATACGGAGAGTATAAGAGGATTCTTTGAAAGCCTGATTCCAAGAATCTTTAGACTCTTTGTTAAACTGGGGGTTTCAAGCCTGTAGAGTTCTAACAAAAGTATTGATATTGAAACGCCTACGGCTGATATTGAAGCTGCAGCAAGCGTTGCTAAATGTTCAATGATGTTGGGAAAAGCAAACATTAGAAACGGAATGCCATAGAATGCGGTGCTTCCAAATACGGTGGTTAGCATCAATAGATATAGGGTATTTCTTGAAAGCCTTAACGCAAGGCGGATTAATACGTATATTACTGAAATTATGAAGATTGGCATTATTCCTGCTAATATGAATTCAACATGCTTCCAAGTAAAATCGATTTCAGATAAATCCACTAGGAAGAGCGATGGGAGTGCGAAATAGTAAACATAAGTGCTGAAAACGCGCTCATCGCCTTTTTTTAAGAGACCAGTTTTACGGGATAAGTATCCTAAGAATATCAAAAGAAGTATTGGCACAGTAGTTCTAAAAGCAATTTCGTAACTCATCTCTGCAAACGTAATGCTTACATTATCTCAATAATTTATGTTTTTACGAAGAAACCGAGGGTAGTGTAAGAGATGCAGTTTGCTGTTTTTTCTTCCAATCTATGTATTGCAATAGGTCTTCCCTAAGGACTGTTAACATTTCTCTAGCGCAGAACTTATGGTCGATATCCCATTTGCCCTCTGCTGGGTAAAGCATTGCTTTTATCGTGCTACCCGGATTATCCGGTAGTAAAAGTTCTACCTTATACTTTGCAACCCTCTCCCCCCTGTAGCTTACGATCATCTCTACACCAGTGATTTTCCGATCTTTCCTACGTGGTGAAACCCATGTGTAAATCGGCCCCTGGTTCATAGGTGGTGGTCTCTGAGTTAGTGAAGAAGCGTATTTCACGAAGCTTTCAGCATCACCAAGTATTCTGAGAGGTATGACTGCTTCAGCATGGTCATCAAGTATGCTAACTTCCTCTATCTTCCTAAGGAGAAACTGGCTGGGTACAACCTTAAGGATTACTCTCCTAGCCGGTATGATGCTTCCCAATATTGAAGATGCTACTGCTATGAGGAAGCTTGAGAACATGGGGCTGAAGACATAAGACTGTATGGGCGCTATTGGGTTGGAAACATAAACCTGTAGGAATTGGCTTAGAACGTATCCTATAACTCCCCCTATCAGACCATAGCTCATGCCTTCAATAAGCATTAAGAGGGAAACATGTCCGGGGCTTGCTCCAAGAGCACTCATAGTTGAGTATTCTCCTTTCCTCTGGTGCAGGGAGCCCAATAGCGTGGTTATGATCATTAGGGATGAGAGCCCCAGTAGAACGATAATGTCGAGAGCACTGGCAAAGTATTGAAACTCCCCTACTATGAGTAGACACTTAGTCCCACTACCGGAGCCGAAGCCAACTCTAAACGAGGTGAAGGATTGAACAGTAACTTCGCCGTCAGCAGTATAGAACCTCCTCTCGGTGTCATAACTCGCCTCCAAGAGTTGTCTCGCAACATCCTCAGGCACATTGCCTTCGAGTATAAGCCTGTACAGCGAAGCGGGTTTAGTAGCGTGTTCGAGGCTAGTTATGATTAGATAGTCTCCGAACTCGTCTGGCGGTACGCCATCGATAAACATCAGGCTCCCATTCAGTATTTTTACGTTAACCCTTTTGCCTCCGAGGAAAATATAATCCCCCTCCCTTATCCCGAACAATTCCGCGAGTTTAGGTGACACGATGATCCCTTCTACTGTAGAAGCGTTCGTAGCCACCTGGTAGACAAAAATCCTCTTTTCTTCGAATGTGACTAGTGTACGAGAAGCCAATACAACGTACTTTTTCTCAACCCAGTCCATGCTGGATAGCCACCTTGCCTGCCAATCTGGAATAGGCTCGTATAATTCCTGGTATATCAAGTCGTTCTGCTGACCTATTCCTCTAAAAACATAAGTTACCGTAGTGTTATGGAGGCTTATGCTTATCCCCCTGAATGTCGACGGATAAGTGGTTTCTCTAATATTTAGAACAGTTCCCGTTGAGAGGAGACTACTAGAAGCGGCTGAAACCACAGCTATTGTAATTATGGTAAGCACTGTCCTAGGGACTCTTTTCTTCATGTTTTTAACCGAGTACCAGAATAGGTCGCTGAATATCGTCCCTTTTGCTTCGAAAATCAACATTCCGATAAGCAGTAATACTATGACTGCCGTAAACAATGATAACGTTAGCGAAGTCGACGAGAGCCTGTATATTCTCTCAGGGCTGAATAGTGAAATCGCCACCCTTACCTGTGGGATTAAAGCTATCTCAGCCAGAATAAGGACGGTAAACAAACCTAGGTTTACTAGAGTCTTCCTCTTCTCCACCATCGCGCTTACGATGAAGGATAGGAAAAAAGTGAAGACAGCGAGGAAAAGAAACATGGATATGCAATCGCTCTTAGCCTGGCTTAATGCTTCTAAGGAGCTCTTGGCCTTCTCAATACCTTTCTCAAAAAGTCCAGACCCTGCTTCCAAGTCTCCCTTTTCAAAGGCGTTCATGCTTTCATTGAGCAGGAGTATGGAATAGTTTACATCTCTAAGATACCTTTCTGCGTTGAATCCTGATTTGGAAGCGAATTCTCTCTCCTGGATGATGAATTCACTCAGAGATTCCGAAATATATTCTGCAAGTATATCTGCTACGGTTGCCTCTCTTTTTTCACTCGATACAGTAACCGGCAGCCCCTGCGGCGATGATAGTCCATAAGTGCTTAATAGGCCGTATATCTTGCCCTTCGGGTCTAAGGATAGGAATAGAGTTAAAGTAGTGCCTTTGGGGACAACTACGTAATAATTGTCCTCGTCTTCCCACATTCCAACTTGCCAAGGATTAGCTGCTTGAAGCCTTACGGTCTCACCTTTAATCGGAAGCTTCTTACTAACCACTATTAAACGCCCCTCCTGCTCTACGTTGCCCCAGCCTAAAACTGCTTTTCCAGATGCCGTTATCGTCGCCCTGTTTCCCGAGAAAACAAGTTCGCCAACCGCCTCAATGGGAATATAAGCCGCCTGTCTCCCGGAGCCGTATACCACTCCGGTAAATCCAGGGTAGTTCTCCCCATAGCCAAACCTTAATTCGATAGTCCCAGTTTCCTTAATTCTCCAGATTGCTGCTAAGAAAAGCGTATAATCATCATTAAGACTTATTACACTAGAATTCATTTTCCCAAGAGATGCTCTAATAATATTTACGCCAAGATCTCTTCTAAAATCAGTCCTGACATTGAAAGCCTTATCGTCGATTACGACGCTTCCAGAGAGTATCCTTAATACGAAGCCTTCTGAAACGCTTCCAGATTCAATCCTGCCCTCCAAGCGAATTCTCACCGGTACTGAAACATAACCGGATGAGAAGATTATTCCAGAATTAGATAGAAGTGTTAAGACAGTGAGTATGATTAACGCGACTTTAAGAGCGGGAATATTTCTCATTCTTAGACTTCTAAACCGGTCTTCTAAGCGATATAAACTTTGTTTGTATTGGGAAAAATATTCCCCTTCTAGTTTTTCGCTTAAACTCACCGATAAACCCGAAAAAAATGAGTTTAATCCACGTAGTTATTTTTATTTTGAAAACGAATTCAAGTTTAAGGAAAAGACCGTTTTAACGCTTTCTTGTTAATTTACCAGAATCTTTTCCCATTATTTTTATAAAAACTTAAATTCTACATTCAATCGAAATCTACGAACATGAAATGAGCATGCTTAAGCTCAGCGGGGTTACAGTACTTCTCATAATCGTATTCTTTGCAATAGGTACAGCCGTAGGATACTTCATAGGCGGTACGGGCAAGGTATCTGAATCCCAATACAATGAACTTCAATCACGGTACAACCAGCTTCAGACAATGTACAACCAGCTTCAGCAGAACGTTAGCGCACTAACTAGAAAGCTTAAAGCAGGATTCGTATACGTCGGTCCAGTTGAAGACTTTGGTTGGACTGCTGCACACGACCAAGCGAGGAGGTACGTTGAGAAAATATTCCCATGGCTTAGCACTACTTTCATAGAATCTGTTCCCGAGGCTGAAGCTGCGAGATACATTGAGAGGCTTGTTGCAGAGGAAAATGTTGACGTAGTATTCACAACAAGCTTCGGGTTCATGGACCCGACAATAGAGGTTGCCAAGAAATATCCAAATAAGATATTCTTCCACTGTAGCGGTTTCAAAAGGCTTCCGAATTCAGGGACATACTTTGCGGATTTCTATCAGATTTACTACTTGAATGGTCTCATGGCAGGTGCCTTGACCAAGACGAATAAAGTAGGATATGTCGCTGCTTATCCTATACCTGAAGTAATAAGGCATATCAATGCTTTCGCCTTGGGAGTTAAAGAAGCGAATCCTGAGGCAAAAGTATACGTTAGATGGCTTTTCGCATGGTATGATCCCACTCGTGCTAGGGAAGCTGCTCAGGCACTTGTTAGCATAGGTGTTGACACGATAGCTTTTACCGAGGACTCTACAGCTATCGTTGAATTTGCTCAACAACAGTATAGTGAGGGTAAGCAAATATACGTATTCTCGCACTATAGTCCCATGCAAGACATAGGTCCAGATGTCGTAGTTAGCGGTCAATTGGTACACTGGGAAGTAATATATGCAGATATACTTATGAAGATTAGAATGGGTATCTATAATAACACTAACTTGGAAAATGTAGATTATCTATGGATGCTCAAAGAAGGCGCTGTAGAATTGGGCGGTAAACCAGGCGTACCCATAAATCCGAAATTCGTCAATGAATTGAAGAATAAATATCTGCCCGGAACAACATTGAGCGTGTACAATGCTGTTATGAGTAGGCTTGCTTTGATGAAAGATACTAATGTACCTTTCGACCCATTCACAGGACCGATAAAAGACCAGAATGGAAACATAAGGATTCCGGAAGGTCAAAGGGCAACAATAGAACAACTATTTACTGAAAAAATGAATTGGTTCGTTGATAACATAATCGGTTCTCCCTCAGGATGAATGGGATATTAGAAAATAGTTTATCTTTTTATTTTTCTAATTATTTTTATGCTCAATATTCGGGTGTTGATAAACTTGGGCAACGATCAGAACTACTTGGTTGAAATGCGTGGAATTGTAAAGATGTTTCCTACAGTAGTAGCGTTAAATAATGTTGACTTTCGAGTTAAAAAAGGGGAGATTCACGCATTACTCGGTGAAAACGGTGCCGGTAAGACTACGTTAATGAGGATACTCTATGGGATGTATCGGCCCGATGAAGGGGAGGTTTTTATCGAAGGTAGGAGAGTAAATATCAGCTCTCCTAAAGATGCTCTAAAACTTGGAATAGGAATGGTTCACCAACACTTTATGCTTATCGACAGACTAACAGTATTAGAAAACATTGCGTTGAGTCTAAAGGGAATAAAGGTTTCATTTAAAGAGATAAGAAATAGGATTGAAGAATTGTCTAGTATATACGGTTTGAAGATAAACTTGGATGCGAAGATATGGCAGCTTTCAGTTGGAGAAAAACAAAGAGTTGAAATATTGAAGACATTATATAGAGACGTTAAACTCTTAATATTGGATGAACCGACTTCTGTTCTAACACCAATAGAATCAGAAGAACTGTTTAAATCGCTTAGAAAAATGGTGGAATCGGGTAAGTCTATTATACTGATAACACATAAAATCGATGAGGCGCTAAATGTTAGCGATTCCATAACAGTTCTTAGAAAGGGTAGGATAGTAGCTTCAGAGATAAAGAGAGATGAAGCCAATAGGCTTGACATAGTGAGTATGATCGTGGATAGGCCTATAGATTTCAAGCCCAATAGGATCAAAAAGGATGTTAGCGATTCTAGGATCGTAATGGAGGTTAATAATCTTAGAGTGCTGGACGATAGGGGCAATATTGCGGTAAGAGACATTTCATTTGTACTGAGAGAAGGCGAGATACTTGGAATCGCCGGGGTCGCAGGTAACGGTCAAAAAGAACTAATAGAAGCACTTACGGGATTAAGGAGGATTGAAAATGGTTATGTCAAAATATTTGGAATAGATGTTACAAATAATCCTGTAGGAAAAATGACCAGCTTAGGCATTGCGCATATTCCTGAAGATAGGCTTAGATATGGTGTAGCATTAGACCTGAGTGTTGCCGACAACATCATCATGAAGCTTTATCGAAAGAAATTCTCTAGAAGATTTTTCTTAGACGAGGCGACAATTAAAAAAGAGGCTGAAAGGCTTATTCAAGATTTTGGAATAGTGGTACCCAGCATATGGACTCCAGCTGGTTTTCTCTCAGGTGGAAACATCCAAAAACTGATAGTTGCCAGAGAACTATCAATGAGCCCTAAGATATTAATTGCAAGCAACCCCACGTCGGGATTAGACGTTGCTTCAACTAACTACGTGCACTGGGCTCTACATAGGCTCAGGGCTTCTGGTAGCAGCATTCTACTTGTCTCTGAAGACTTGGATGAAATACTATCTCTAAGCGATAGGATTCTTGTTATGCGCGACGGGAAGATTGTTAAAGAATTTAAGGAAGAATCTTCCATAAACGACATAGGTCTTGCAATGACCCTTAAAGAGACTTGAAAAAATGTTAATATTTGAAAGGACGGTAAGTCTGATGAAGACTAGCTTGAATATAAGGATCGAAAAAAGACTGGCAGCTTCAAAAACTAATAATATAATTATCAGAGTACTCTTCACAATTCTTTCTTTCCCATTCATAGGGATTTGGTTCGCAATATACGGCGTCAATCCTTTAGATGCATACATTAAGATATTCATAGGGGGATTTGGAAGCTCATACGGTCTTTCTGAGACAATAGTTAAAATGCTCCCAATAGGACTATGTGCAGTAGGTCTTGCCATAGCCTACAAAGCTAGGGTTTTGAACATAGGTGCTGAAGGCCAACTCATAATGGGTTCTATTACAACAACTTGGGTTGCCCTCTATTCCAATGTTCCGCCTGGCTTAGCCGTCTCGGTAATGCTGCTGGCTGGGTTCATCGCCGGAGCTGCATGGGCTATAATCCCCGCCTTATTGAAAACCAAGCTTGGTGTTAACGAAGTGATAGTCACTCTAATGATGAACTATATTTCTCTCAGCATATTGAACTACGTTGTAACAGGTCCTTGGAGGGGAGAGGCTCAATGGGGTTTTCCGCAGACAGACTTGTTCCCAAGCTATGCTAGGCTTCCTACATTGGCAGGCACTAGGATACATTATCATACTCTGGCCATACTCTTAGCCTCAACCATACTCCTTTACATCCTTATCTATAAAACCACTATAGGATACGAGATTAAACTGGTTGGGAACAATCCTGATGCAGCTAGGTATGCTGGAATAAGCCTTTCTAAAACCATCTTACTCGTAATGGTGTTAAGCGGTGGACTTGCGGGAATAGCCGGAGTTGGAGAAGTAGCAGGTATACAAGGCAGGCTGATAAGAGGAATCTCCCCGGGTTATGGATACACGGCGATAATACCCGCTTGGCTCGGAGGACTAGATCCACTGGCTACACTCGCAGCATCCTTCTTCATAAGTGGTTTGATGGTGGGAGGAGACAACATACAGGTTTCCCTAAGGCTCCCCTCAGGACTTGTGTACTTATTTAACGGTACTATTCTCCTCTTCGTCATCAGCGGAGAATTCCTCACTCGTTATAAGGTAGTCCTCCAAGTGGGTGAGAGGAGGATTTGGATATAGCTGCTTCACTATTGGCTGAGGCTATTAAAGCCGGAACCCCTCTACTATTCGCGACACTAGGCGAAGTATACTGTGAAAGGTCCGGAGTAATAAACCTAGGCCTCGAAGGTATAATGACAATCGGAGCATTAACAGGCTTTGCTACAACTTTCATTACAGGTTCCATCTGGATGGGCTTTCTTGCTGCTATGTTAGCGGGAGGAGTATTCTCCCTTATCCATGCTTTCGCAAGCATAAGCCTGGGAGTAAACCAGACAGTTTCAGGACTCGCAACAGTAATGCTTGGAACCGGTATTAGCAGCCTATTAGGTAAGAGGTACGTCGGACTCTCTCTACGTGACAGGCTTATGCCAATGACCATACCGTTTTTATCTGAAATTCCAGTTTTAGGTGGATTCTTCCGTCACGACCCGCTTGCATACGCGGGTATTGTCATCGCAATAGTAATGTGGTACGTACTATTTAAAACGAGGATAGGGATAATCATAAGGGCAGTGGGAGAAAAACCCGAGGCTGTTGACGCAGCTGGGGTCAACGTTTACCTCGTTAGATACATATGCGTATTCCTAGGCGGTGTTCTGGGAGGCCTAGGTGGAGCATACGTTTCGCTCTACTACACCCCTGGTTGGAGGGAGGGAATAATGATGGGCAGGGGGTGGATTGCCCTAGCCCTCACTATATTCTCCCTTTGGAACCCGATTGGAAGCGTCCTCGGAGCATTTCTCTTCGGAGGCGTTGAAGTATTACAATTCCATTTGCAAGAATACGGTGTTCCAGCAAGCCTGCTCGGAGCCCTGCCTTATGTTGTTACAATAATAGTACTCACCACAAGTTCGTTCGGCTTTATGAGGAGAAAGCTTGGAGTACCCGCGGCCTTGGGCAAACCCTACAGGAGGGAAAGCTAAGGCTTCTAAGATAGGCTTGGCTTATTGTATTGATAATGCAATGCTTACTACGCCGATATACTCGAGAAAAGACTGGTTCCATCAGCAGATTAGAATCATCCGGTTAAACCTAATCGGCATTTTAACACAATGTTGAACGAGAACGCTTATAGATTTGAAGTAGAAAGAAGACGGGCCCGCTGGGATTTGAACCCAGATTATTACAGCTTAGGAGGCTGCCGCCATATCCAGGTTAGGCGACGGGCCCAAATAACCCTCTTTCTCTTGACCCTTTTATATTTTCTCCTAGATTCAAATCTTATTATCTCTCCAGATAATTTTCCATACCCTGAATTATGTTAAAAGCCCCCACTTAGAAGAACACGTCTATATCTTAGAAATATATTTGGAGAAGTAGAAACCATACATAACCATATCAATAATATCCTCATCAATTATCTCCATCGAAATCTGCATGAAGCGGCTGCAAGGCTTTTATAATAATTACTTTAACAACATTCTAAAAATACAGATTATACCTAGGAACTTTATGCGAAACGACTGTCAAAATTACAGGATTGGAGACCCTCCCATTTGAGTCGATGTAGCTAGAATGATAAATATTTATTATTCTTAACAACGGCCAAATTAGAAAATGAGTTCAGTTACGATATCGGAAGAATATATCTCAATAAAAATCAAGATAAAACCTTTAATGATTACTATTTACCGTGGAAATAAGCCTCTTTTACAAAGGTTGAGTAATGAAGTTGACTACGAACGCTCGGGTGTCGCGGGGAATTTATATAATGTCGAAGTGGAGAATAAGGATGAAAAATCTATAGTCTTAAAGTGCGAAGGCAATCATTGGAGCCCTTCCAAAGCGTATGCTAGACTTAAACTCTCCTTAAACAAGCGTTTACTGAGCGTGTCGTGGGAAGCCGAATCAGAGTTTGATTATATCTCTGATACTTGGGTTTCTGCATGCGAAACCCAATGGTATGGACAGGGGCAACTCATTATCCAAGCTTTTCCATTAAATTCTCACATAATTGAGATGAGGCCATTTATAACGGGCAATATTCAACCACCCTTGTGGTTCACCAAAACAGGCATTGCAATATTAATCGACAATTACCAGCTTTTCGATACGAGGTTCGATAGAGGTATAACCATAAGAGGATTAAACACTAAATCGTTCAGCTATAAGATATTCATCGAAAACAACCTTGTAGAAGTTCGTAAAAGAGTTTTGAAGAAGATAGGTCTTCCAGAGAGAATTCCGGATAAGAGGGTTCTTACTAAGCCAATATTTACGACGTGGGTCCAATACAAGCAGGAAGTTGATCAAGAGAAGGTTTTAAATTTCGTGAAGGAAATTAAGGAGCACGATTTCCCGTGCAGCGTTATTCAAATAGACGATAGATGGGAGAAAAAATATGGCGAATACACATTCGATAATTCAAAGTTTCCGGACCCTAGAATGATGGTTAAAACAATACATGATGCAGGCTTCTTGGCAACCCTATGGGTCCATCCATTCATAAACCGTGATTCTGAAAGCTATGAACATCTTAAAATTAGAAAATTATTGGTTTGGGATCCTGAAAAAGATGAGCCTGCTGAAGTAAAATGGTGGAACGGTTCCGCCGGGCTTATCGATATAAGCAATCCTGAAGCCAGTCAATGGCTGGATAGCAAGCTAAAGTATTTGAAGGAGAACTATGGTTTCGACGGATTCAAGTTTGACGGTGGAGACGCTTACTTCTTCCCCTTTACGAGAAGGAACGATAGCATCTTTAGACCGATAAAAATAGGCCGGACCTATGGAAACATCACTCCAAACCAATACACTGATGAATGGTTAAGATTCATATTCGAAAACCATTACAATCTGGCCGAAGCCCGCGTAGGCTATCTGGCACAGAGATTCGGAATAATAGCACGGGAAGGAGACAAAGAGTCTTCATGGGGACTTGACAATGGCCTGTACGCTGCTGTGACGCAAGCTCTAACGCTCTCTATTACTGGATACCCATATATAATGCCAGATATGATAGGGGGAAACCAGTACAAGTTCAAATGCGATAAAGAGCTCTTCATAAGATGGGTTGAAGCCACCGCCCTCATGCCCATAGTAGAGTATTCAATAACCCCGTGGACATATGATGATGAGACGGTGAACATAGCTAAGAAGTATTCTCTACTCCATACATACTTAGGCGACTATTATATTTCGCTTGCTAAAAGAGCTAAAGAAGAAGGGGATCCAATAATATCTCCCCTTGTCCTAAAGTATCCTGAAGACGATAAGTGCGCCCTCGTGAATGATGAATACCTTGTGGGGGACCTCTTAATAGCCCCGGTCTTAGAGAAGGGGTGCAATGAGAGGGTCGTTTACATACCCGAAGGAAAATGGATCGACTTTTGGAGCAATAGGGAGATTAAAGGCCCGGCAGAAATATCCAGCGAAGCACCCCTGGAGCGCTTACCCCTCTACTTTGAAGCCCATGATTTAGAGCTCATTGCAGTCGTTGAGAAAGCCAGGAAAGAAGTTTTTGACTTAGGAATATAGGATAACATGACCATATTCTTAGAGAATGAAAGAATGTTGAAAAATATCTTTATCTAAGATTCTGACACTAGCACCCCGTCTCATAAGTTTCGCCGTATGCTAATCTGCAAGAGGGTTTATAAAGAATAACGAAGACTAAGCTTCCTTACATATCCACTTGTAGCCACAGGATTTGCATTTTCTGGAGGGTTTGACAGATGGCAGTTTCTCCTTTTCAATAATGCTTCTTATACGCCCTACAGTCCATATTACGTGTCTCCTTATGTTTTCTGTCATGG
>JANXDK010000010.1 GCA_025059435.1 Thermoproteota archaeon | reverse complement strand
CAGCCTGGCTGGAGGAATGTAATCCAGGAAATGGTTGACAGTTGCACTCGTTCAGGCTTAGACCCTTGGGTCGGGTTTTATAACCATTATTTTGTATTCGTTGAACCTTCTAAAACGGAGCTATTCCTCTCGGCAACTCCATCATCTCATAGTATCGGAATACTGGACCATCCATACAAACGTGTTTACCACCGAAATGACAGTGACCACATTTACCTATTCCGCATCTCATCTTGCTTTCTAATGAGGCGTAGATATTATCCTTAGGATAGTCTAATTCAACGAGTCTTTTCAATACGAATCTTATCATCATGGGCGGACCGCATATGCAGACTATTGTCTCAGCCTTATTCAGTCTAGGCTTGTTCAAGATGGTTGTAACCACCCCTACATTGCCTTTCCAATCACCCTCACCAATATCAACAGTCAAGTAAAGGTCGATGCCACGCTCCACCCACTCCTCGAACTCATTTCTGTACATTAAGAGCGGGGGGGACCTGGCCCCGTAGCAGACAGCTATACCACCATATCTACTTCTATTTTCAAGAAGGTATAGGAGCAAGGGTCTTAAAGGTGCAAACCCTATTCCTCCTCCTATCAGCAGTATATCTTTATTCTCCATCTCCTTAAGAGGCCAACCCTTACCGTATGGACCTCTAATGCCGATTTCATCATCCGGAGAGGCCTCGTGTATAGCAGTTGTGACGATGCCCATCTTCCTAATGCTGAACTGCAGGTTGTCGTTTGATGGCGACGAACATATCGAGAATGGGGCTTCACCGACTCCATAGACAGTTACCATCGCGAACTGGCCTGGTGTGAAATCCTCGAAAGGTTTCGGACTTATTGTTATGGTCTTAGTATCAGGTGTCTCGTCTTTAATTCTAATTATTTTCACAGGCCTGGGAAGATATGGATTTAACCCCATTTCTCCAAAACCTCTTTTATATCTATCCCGGTTGGGCATAATGAGACACATCTTCCGCAACCCACGCAACCATAGGTATTGAAAGCCAAGGGTATCCTGCTGAGCTTATGGCAGAACCTGTGGTAAATCCTATCAGCCTTCGTAGACCTAGGGTCTAGACCACTAGCCATCTTAGTGAATAAGGGGTGTACACAAGTATCCCAGCCCCTGAACCTGGAGTAGTGATCTCCCTCTAGAAAGTCTTCTGTTTCGAAGCAGTAGCAAACCGGGCAGGTAAAAGAACATATAGAGCATTCGATGCATCTTTGAGCGTTTAACTGGAAAAACTCTTCCCCGATTTCCTTCTCGAGTCCTATTAATTTTTTCTTATCGATTCTTAGTCTACGGTCCATCTCATTAACTGCTTCACGTATTAGTATCTTATATTCCTCCAGAATCTCTCTTCCTGCTTCTGTGAATAATTTCCCAAAATCTTCTACTATCATCATGCCTCTTGGAGTTCTTACTTCCACAATGAACACTTTATTCACAGGAGTCAACGTTAAGTCTTCACCCGTTCCTCTAATTGGACCCGTTTCGAAAACATTACAAAAACACTCCGCCATCGGCTTAATACATGAGAGACTTATTACAATCGTTTCTCTCCTCCTATTTTCGTAAAAATTATCTTTATACGGGAGTTTTAGAAGAATACTGTCTAAAACGCTTAGTGCAGAAGCATCGCATGGTCTCACTCCAAATAGCACGGCATTAGAATGCTCCTCGGATTCTTGAGTAACACCTTTCTTAGGATAGTATTTGAAAAGAAGTTGCCTCTGTGGTAGAAACAAGCGTTTTGGAGAGAGCCTTGTATTAGTATAATTAAGAATGATATCCTCAGGATTACTCAACCTGCTGAATTCAAAATATCCGTTTCTCTTAACTGGAGCGAATAAAACGCGTTTTGAAAAAAGCTCTCTTACGAATATTCTCAATTTCTCATCAGTTATGGAAAGCAGGGTCAAGTCCTATCCCTCTCCTTAAATACTAATGGTGGAGGGGCTTGTTCTAGGCTCAAACCAGGGATATAATTATAATTCTCTTTAAACCACTGGTTTAGCTCGCGATATAACCTTGTAAGAGGAATCTCAACAGGACAAGAGGATTCGCAGGCTCCACACTCCACACAACGGCCAACGATATGAAGTGCTCTAGTAAGGTGAAACGTGAAGAGTTCCATAGTGTCCACAAGCTTGTGTACTAAAGCTGGTTTAAAACCTTCTATTGAACATTCGGTACAATAGCAGAATGGACAAGACCTTATACAAGCCATGCATCTTAAGCATTTTCTGAAAATACTGAGCCAATTCAACGGCTTTTCATCATTATCAGAAGCATTATTAAAAGCAAATCCATCAGATCGAATAACATAGTCCCTAATAGGCGAGAGTCTAACCTCGCACCTCTTGCAATATTCCGAAATCTGTCTTTCCTGTCTTAGAGAACCATACTTTAAAGGCTTGTAGACACCATTACACTCAACCGCTATGATGAAAACATTTCTTCTATCGACCTGGTTCTCCTTAATAAGCTCTACAAGAGCCCTACCGTCGCAACCCTTCATAACAACTCCAACTCTACTATCCTTAAGATCCCTTAGATACCTCGCTAGGTTAAGCCTACATTCAGGATTCCAAACAAGCCTCTCTGCCTCCTGAGGTTTGTGGATGAAACATGGTCTGACTCCTACTTCCGATTCCTCATAGCCTATTACGAGCTGCACGACTTCCGTTTCAAGCAGCCTTCTCGCAAGCCTCCTTAGCTCTTTTTCAGAGCTGCTCAAGCATCTTCCTCCTTAGGTCCAATGGTCCTAGTTTCTCAATCTCTCCAACAATTTCCGAAACCTCTTTTGCAAAAACCTCGCCCTCGTTAGATGATATCCAGAGTATTCTAACCCTAGACTCTTCAATACCCACTGTCTTCAATAATCTTCTAAGGAGGCTCACCCTAGCCGCAGTTATCCTACTGGGCGCTATCCTCCTGAGCTCAAAGGGCTTACATGCAGTAATTAGGACTGCATCAGCACCCTCTTCAAAGGCTTTAATAACTAGACTAGGATTTACGATGGCTGAACAAGGCACCCTCAACGTCACTAAGTTGGAAGGATATTTAAAGCCTTCAAATCCAGCCTGATCTACGCCAGAGTTTGAACACCAGCACGTGAAAGCTATTATCTTAGGTTTCCAAGCCATCATTAGTCACTAAGCATACCGGAGATTTGCGAAGCCAACTGTTCAATACCCCAATTGCCCAAGGAGATGGCTTCCTGAGGACACGATGAGATGCACGCCCCACAACTGTTACATATGCTTTCTAAAACTCTAACTTTATCACCTTCTCTGACTATCGCATCGTACTGGCATGCGAGTATGCACTTACCACATCCAGCGCATTTGTTTTCCAAGATCCTAGCGATTTCAGAAAGCCTTACGTTTCCCCCTCTAAAAAGGCTGATCACTAGAGCTGCTGCAGCACTACCTTCAACGGCGCTTTCAACAATATCCTTGGGTCCATGACAAGTCCCAGCCACGTAAACACCTCTTACCTTTGTTTCCAACGGTTTAAACTTGGCATTTGTCTCCTCTATAAATCCCTGACTGTCTACTGAAACACCCAGTACAGCTGCGAGTTTAGCAAGCCTATTTGATGGTTTGAAGCCTAACGCTAGTATAACCATGTCAACTTCGAGTTCGCCCCTCTTACTGGTTAAAGTATCCTCATATACTACGATCAGATTGCCTTCAGGGCTTCTCCTTATTTCGGAGGGTCTAGATCTTATGAAGACAATACCGTCTTCAAGACACCTTCTGTAAAGAAGGTCTTCCCACCCTTTTCCAAATGCTCTAAGCTCGTTGTAGAATATGAAGACCTTGGCATCTCTATCATGCTCCAATATGAGCCTAGCCTCCTTCATGCTTGCTGCGCAACAGTAATACGAACATTCTTCTATACCTGGGGCGGATTCTCTTGACCCTACGCATTGGATGAAGGCTATTCTCTTAGCTGGCTTACCGTCTCTTCTTAACAGTACTCCGCCAGTCGGACCAGAAGCACATATTATTCTTTCGAATTCCATATTGGTTATTACGTTATCATACTCCCCATAATGATACTCGGGTTTATGCCTGGGGTCAAAAAGATCTGAACCAATTGCTACTACTATAGCACCCACGTTGAGCTCAAGCATCTTAGGCTTATCCTCAAGGTTTATAGCAGCCCTAGTGCAAACACTCATACAAAGACCGCATTCTATACAGTGATCCTTGTTTATAACATACTTAAGCGGAACAGCTTGGGCAAACGGACAATATATCGCTTTAACTGGCTTAAGGTCGACGTCATACTTATTCGGCTGATAAACTGGGCAGACATTGGCGCACTCCCCGCAACCATTACATTTTTCGGGATCAACGTAAGTCGGATTCAACTTAACCAAAACTCTGAAGTCCCCAACCCTACCCTTAACACTAACAACCTCGGAATTGGGGATGATAACAATATTCTTATTCCTACCGGCTTCAGATAATAGTGGACCCTCGATGCAAATGGAACAATCTAGAGTGGGAAACGTCTTATCCAACTGGGCCATTATGCCGCCTATGCTAGGTTCTTTTTCAATAATGTAAACCCTGTAGCCCGCGTTAGCTATGTCGAGTGCACATCTCACTCCAGCTATACCTCCTCCTACCACCATCGCCTCTCTAACTATTCCCAAACAGTCAGAAGATTGTGGTGGATTTGATCTAACCACTTTGTTAATACCCCCGTTTAAAAGCCGAATTGCCTTCGAAGTAGCTTCTTCCCTTTCTCTACAAGCCCATGCACAATGCTCCCTTATGTTGACGAACTCAACATTGCTAAAGCTTAACAGGCTTTTAAAAACAGCTTCTAGCAACCTGTTTGAACAAGCTGCTACAACGATTCTTTCAGCAGCATCTAATTTCAAGTTCTTGATAATACTGCTTTTACAAATACCGTCCAAGACTTCAATCCTCTTGACAAGTGGGTTTCTAGAAAGCTCTCTACTCACCATATTGAAATCGATATTATCGAGCAATGTTGAGCCACACGTACATAGTAACACCGTGATCTTCTTCAAAGATTAACAATCCTCCTCAAAAGCGTGTCTGGAATACCTATCTCTCTTGGATTAGCTCCCATGGATAATGCTGAAAGCTGGGCAAGATGGAGGACGGGTAGTCGACTTACCCTTCTTAATTGGTGCATGCAGTGTGAGCATGTAGTAACTACACAGTCAGCTCCAGATTTTTCCAATTCGTCAGTCTTTCTACGGACAATCATCTTGCTAATCGTTTCTTCAAATAAGAGTCCTCCGCAACAGTCTAACTCACCTTCGTAAGGTATTGAAAAATATCCGAGTCTCCCTAAAACGCTCTTAACAATCCTTGGGTCTTCAGCGTTGTCAATATCCCTATTTGGTCTTAAGAGGTGACAGCTATGTTGAACAGCACACCTCAAACCTTTAAAACTTAACCCGTGTTCTTTTTCTCCGAGTACCTCTAGCATGAATTTTCCAAAGGGCTTTACCTCAGGAACCTTAACGCCATTCTTCTCAGAAATTATTCTGAATGCGTCACTAAGGCTTGCGAAACAATTATCGCAAGCAGTTAATACATTACTCTGGAAAAGCCTCATATTCCTTTCGTTAATCCTAAGCCAAGCATCCTTGCTTAAGGAAAAAAGCCCTAGTGGAGCACAGCAAGAGGCCCCCTTGGGTTCTTCAAAAGAAACTCCAATCCTATTCAGCACCTCATTAACAGCCTTTTCGACTTCAGGATAAAGTGTTCTGACAATACAGCCTAAGTAGATACTCATACTCATTAAAACCCAGCCTCCGAAAGTATCTTCCTCACCTCGTTCAGTCCCTCCTCATCGATCTTTAATTCTGAAAGTCCTAGGAGCCTCCTCTTCTCATTAGACTCCTTACTCAAGGGAAAGATAAGACCGGATTTCTTAATCTGTTCCACGAATTCAACAACCCTAGAGGGAAAAGCATTACCGTCTTCGTAATTTATCATCCTTAAAGCCATGATTATGCTCATGGGGTTGACGCGTTGTGGACACCTTTCGACGCATTTTGAACAAGATGAGCAGAGCCACGGATCCTGCTCCGGAAGCTTATTAAATCTTACTATTGAGCCGATGATTCTACGAGGGTTAAAAGATTCGTATACAGTGTTAACTATACAAGAAGAGGTGCATGAACCACACTGGATGCATTTTAAAAGATCTCCTGCACCTTTCTCCCTGAGCCTACTTATCAAGACTACTTTTCCCTTTTTAGTGGAAATTGTCCTTCAGAGTTTATTTTTTAAATGTTTTCGACACATAGACTACAGTATTTTATTACGATTTTTTAGTAAGTTTAACCTGCTTTGTTAATTATTACTTTTCTCCGCTAAGTACCTGTATTCTCCAACGAGCGTATTGAATATACATGGCGTAGCCTTCTGGAGCCAGTGAAATAAATTTATTATAGGATTTAATGGCATCCTCCTTTTTGCCTAAAGCTTCCTCTGAAGATGCCTTATTGTACCAAGCTGAAGCATCCTCAGGGTTTAGGCTTATAGCCTTTTCACAACAGGACAAGGCCTCCTCATACCTGCGTAAAAATTGTAGACAGATCCCTTTAATGCTCCATGCAGTAGCATCATTAGGGTTTGTTTTAATTACTTCATCACAATACTTTATAGCGTCTTCAAAACGACCCATGCTGTAAAGACTATAGGCCTTGTTGACCAATAGGTCAGAACATCCACTATCATATTTCTTGTTCATCTGGTTCATCATTTTTTCCAAGTTCCTTGAATTAACTTTTTAAATCTTTCGGGAAAACATTTGTTAAAAAAATGTGAGCATTTCTTTACATCGTTCCAGAATAACCTATTAATTAAAAACAGCTTACTATTTTACTTTGAATTCAAACCTTTGATAAAAAAGAATATTAGAAAAACTAGACTACCAATACTATGATTGAAACATAATAGCTTATAAATTCTTGTAATTTTAATTTTTAATATCCAAGGCTTAAAAACATTCGATTACAATACCTTGTTCAATATTATTTGAACTATATGGGCCATTGCGAACCTTAAATAAATAAGGGAGCTGTGTTTTCCTCGAAAAATATTTCTAAATGTTACAGTAGACTACCGTATTTTCAGGTATTTTAAATATGGAAGTTTTGAGAATTATGGATGATCTGACGAATCCAGAGAGATTTTTATCTTAAACCACTCTATTGATGCATATTCTTTACACATATTCACAGTTAATTCAACCTCCGCAAGCATGGATTACTTGATAGCCAATTTTTCTCACTGTTAGATTCATAAAAACTAATCACGGGTAACAATATCGACACCCTATACCGATATAGACTATCTAGAGCAGTTTTGTTTCAATTCCGTCTAGAGTATTCTAAAACCAGATGTCAAATTCTATTGAAAAATTTTCAAAAAGTTACTGAATAGTATTATGCTTCTTTAACTCCTTCAAGAGCTTCACGTAAACCTTTATACCTGTTTCTCACGGTGACCTCAGTAACATTAGCAGCCTCAGCAATCTGTTTCTGAGTAAATAGCTGTAAGCCGAGGCGTTGAGTAGCAAGATACATCGCAGCTGCAACCATCCCAAGAGGATCCTTACCGGCCGTTATTTTCTTATCCTTCGCCTCTTTTAGGATTTTCAATGTTTCTCTCTCCACTTCAGGTCCGACTTTTAGTTTAGATGCTACTTTTTCTACGTAAATAGTGGGATCGCTCAACGGCATTTTGTTTTCTAATGACCTGATTAATAACCTGTAGCTTCTCGCTACCTCCTTCCTTTTTAAACCAGACGCTATTGCAACCTCTTTTAAAGTTCTCGGTATCCCGTTGTCTCTACAAGCTGCGTAAAGCGCTGCTGCTGCAAGACTGTTTATCGGTCTTCCTCTTACCAGTCCTCTTTCAAGTGCATCACGATAGATTTGTATTGCTCTTACGTACGTGGGCTTCGGTACCTTAAGCTGGTCCGCTATTTGTGCTATTGTCTTACTTGCTACTTGCAGGTTTCTTTCCGCAGAACTGTATGCCCTGTTTCTTTGTTGCCACAGTCTTAATTTCTGGGCTTCTGCCATTGCCTCTGCAGAGAGCACTTTACCAGTAGCGTCCTTGATTCCTGTTTCGAGAGTTGTTGAAAGACCATAGTCATATATTGCAGTTGTTAAGGGGCTTCCTACTCTATCCCTTCTTTCTGATTCCTCATCTCCAAACTCCCTCCATTCCTTGCTTTCATCAAGAAGTTTTTGAACAAGAACAAACCCGCAGTCTGAGCAATAAATCTCTCCAGAACGCTTATCTTCAACTATTTTCTTCGAACCACATTGAGGACAGCTCCACCTCTGAAGCTCATCCGGCAGGATGCTCATTTCTCCAAACCTCCCACGGAAAAACTTATAAGCAACTTCATTTTCGCTCAACCCTCTCTCATGCATATTTAAACTTTTCTGTCGACGAACGGATCGGTATATATTCCCCTTTTATTCCCATTATTGTTGTTGGTTCTGTAAAATCCAGAATAATCCTGGCTACAATAACTCAACTGTAGGTTGGATTAAATGCTATAATTGATTGGTATAGTCAAAGGTAGCTCTAGGCAGTTTGGTTGAGATTGTTAAAGGAGCTTGGAAAAAAGCGTAATACTTTTAAAATTAAGTGAAAAAGACTATTAACGTTTTATTTTTTACCACAACAATCCTTGTATTTTTTACCGCTCCCACAGTTACATGGGTCATTTGGTTTAGGTTTCTTTTCCTTCTTACCACTACAGGGCATATTCGATCACATTATACCAAATATTTTGAGAACCTTTTAAACTTTAATCGATTTAAAATGGACAAACATCATTCAAAATTCAAAATAGATATGACTCCACCTTGGACACAAATATTGGTTTGGATCTATCGATATAATTTGGTAGCCCGGGAGAGATTCGAACTCTCGTCAGCGGGTGTCTCCTCATTTTAGGATCCAGAGCCCGCCATCCCTAGTCGGATTCTGGCCTTTGACCGCTAGACGACCGGGCTGTTGAAGCTTCAATTCGTTACAATCTTATTAATTTTTCGAGTATTTTGAGACGGAATTAATCCCTAATAAGCTCATAAATGGATAGTAAGATTTTTCATTTTCAGAACTACAAGTTTCGTAGTAAATACAAGGACAAATACAAGGACTAGAAAATATTCTGATCGTTTTAACCGCTTAAGAAGCCTTTCGATAGTGTTTTTATTGGAACGATATTCCTCCCTCTTATTGTGAATAAGGTTGATATTGTAATGAGTTTATAGGATTTCAAATACTGCAACATGTATGATTTTTGAGTGCTTTAATCTTCGAAGATGATTATTCAAAAGCACAATTAGTAATCGTTTAAGGTTAAATGCAAGATTGTAGAATGCTGAAGTGACTAAAAGTTGAGTAAAAGAAAAAACTTTACTGTTGCCATATTCGGCTCTGCAAGGATACGTAAAGACAGTGCTATTTACAGGGAAATTCGTGATTTAGCAGCGATGATCTCCGCAGCAGGTATGAGTATCGTTACAGGTGGAGGACCTGGGCTTATGAGTGCCGCTACCGAAGGACATTACTACGGACGTCGTTGTAAAAATGCTAAGTCGATAGGTTTGAGAATCAGGCTTCCTTTCGAGGAAAAAGAGGCTTTTCACTTAGATATTAAGAAAGAGTTCAAACGTTTCTCTAATCGTCTAGATGCTTTTATGAGACATTCTAATGTGGTCGTAGTTGCTCCAGGAGGAATAGGAACATTGCTCGAATTTACTTACACTTGGCAACTCCTTCAAGTTAAGCACATCTCTAATATTCCCATAATTCTCTTAGGTAGAATGTGGTTTGACTTCGTTAAATGGGTCAAGAAATGGCCATTGAAACATAAGTTAATAGACCCAGAGGATGTAGAACTGCTTTTCTTAGCTAAGGATATTCATGAGGCCTTTTCAATAATTAAAAAATCTTATGAATTATACGAGAAGAAACGTGAGGTAAGAATGTCTAAATTACACGAGATACGGAAGAATAGTCCTAGGAAACTCGTTTAGACCTAATCTAAGCAAATATTAGGAATATTTCAACAATCCATAATGGGATAGTTACTATAGCCCATATGGTAAAGTTCCACGTCATAATTTTTCTGCCGTCTAAGTCTCCCAAGGGAATCATGTTGAAAATCGCAAGCCACAGGTTTACATGAAAACCAATATCGCTAAGTGGACCATCTAACCAACTTAGGAAGTAGAAAATAATAGCCCAAAGCATGTTTGACAAAGGTCCAGCTAAAGATATTAGGCCCATTCTCTTTTTTTCATCTATACCCGACAATTCATACGTGGGGTAACGTGGTATTACATACGTTGCGCCTGGAGCAGCGAATATTAGAGAACCAAGTGTAAGAAGAGAGGACGATAGAGCAATGATTAAGCCCAATGGCCAGAGCCTGAATTCAGACAAGTAGCCGTATTTCATAGCCGTAAACTTATGCGCTAACTCATGGGATATGAATCCTGTTCCTACCACACAAAAATAAACGGTAAAAATTATGATAAACATTATTGAATTAATACTGAGAACGTATCTCATGGAAAAACAAATGCTTAGGATAATCCATGCTATTAACAGATGTAAAACTTCAGTCTTACTGGTGATTCCTCTTGCTCCAAATCTGAATTCAGGTCGAGGTGCAGATAAGTTGTCATAAAAATGCTTTTGCATCTTAGCTAAGTGTAGCATTTGACAGTTATGTGCTTCAGGAAGCCTATGATATGAACAAAAAGTGCCTTTACAATAAGAGCACGTGAAAGGCAAGCTTATTTCCAAACCACATACTTCGCATTTAGCCATGTTTAAATACAATTTATACGGTATTCATTCAAAAATAGTATTTAAAAAGATTCTTTAAGATGTAGAATTTAGATTGCGTTACAAGAAAGATTTATCATTCTTCTCCAACTATTCATCAAAATAATTGAACGTTGATTCATCAAGAATCTAAACTTGACCATATTCAAGAGGAAAGAGTGAAAACGCTTAATGATGCTTGTCTGAGAAATGGTAGATATGTGCTGTACTGGATGCAGGCTTCTCACAGAACGGAGTATAATCACGCTCTCGAGTACGCTATTGAAAAAGCAAATAGGTTAAACAGACCTCTTATCGTATTCTTCGGAATCGCAGATAGATTTCCGGAGGCTAATGAAAGAAGCTATTGGTTTATGTTTGAAGGCCTTCTCGAAGTTAAGAATTCTCTTGAGGAACGTGGAATCCAGTTGGTTGTTTGGAAAAAATCACCAGAGGAAGGCATTCTTGAATTATCTAAAGAAGCATCTTTACTTGTTGTTGATAAAGGGTACTTAAAGATTCAGAGAAAATGGTATAAATACGTGGCTGAAAGAGTATCTTGTCCTTTCATTCAAGTCGAGACTAACGTTGTAGTTCCTGTAGAGGAAGCTTCTCGTAAAGAGGAGTACTCCGCAGCAACTTTAAGGCCTAAACTTATGAGGATCTTAAGGAAATACTTGACTCCTTTAAAAGAAAGAATCGTTAAGATTCATTCTTTAGATCTTGAGTTTGAATCTATTGATCTTAAAAATCCTGAACATGTTATCGACAAGCTTAATACTGATAAGACTGTAAAAAGAAGTGAGAGATTTAAGGGTGGAACTAGCGAAGCTAAGAAGCATTTAATGATTTTCATAAAAAGTAAACTAGATAAATACCATAAACTTAGAAACGATCCTACAGTAGACTGTGTTTCACATATGAGTCCCTACTTACATTTTGGGCAAATTTCTCCAGTATATATAGCTTTAGAGGTTTTAAAGACAGACA
>JANXDK010000100.1 GCA_025059435.1 Thermoproteota archaeon | reverse complement strand
AGTAAATGGAGCTTTCGACCCTCTCTTCGGTGAGAACCGTCCACCAGACTCATGTAGAACAATAGGATATCATATTCATTCAGGTGGACATGGTTTGACAGAGTACTACTGTAAAAGATATATGGATTTTGCAGATAAGAATTTTAAGAATATTAAGTCCTGTTTCAATTTTTAAAAATCTAGCTCTAAGTGTAAAAGATACAAATATTTTAAAACATTTTAATCAGATGGTATAAGGGCCTTTAAAACGGGTTCAATCCACCTATCATTAGGTATATCGTAAAGTATGAAGTCATTGTCAAACTGCCAATAAGCCCAGCTCCAGCCCATTTCTTCAGCCAACCTAGCCACAAAGCTCAAGTATCTCACGCGCGAATCCATATCCGCCTTATCGTAGACTCCGAATTCTCCTAGAAAAATAGGCCTATTATGCTCCTCAGACCATTTTCTAGCCTTCTCGAAGTCGTTTATTATCGCTTTCTTCTCATCTTGAGAACCATACCATTTC